>JACDEG010000207.1 GCA_013816505.1 Pyrinomonadaceae bacterium
CGCGTCAGAAATTCAAACAGATGTTGGACAAGATCAGCGCAAATCCAAAGCTCACAACCCCTCAACTACTATTTGAAATAGACAGTTCTTGAAAAACTGAATCTGCTCACGTAACTGACCGATTACCAGGGCTCTAGAAAAATAATTGACAAATAATTTAGAGCGAAATACACTCCGGCCCCAAATAGCGTAAATAGCTATGCGAATCAGGAGTTGAAAATTTCCGGTATTTAAAACAAAGGACTTACGAAAACGGCTTTCGAGACATTGCGTTATTGACGCCTGTAAGTTGTTGATTCTTCGTATCTGATTTCAACTCCTGATTCACATAGCTTTGGATTTCAACGTCGGCCCCTAATGTAACCAACTGATCCGCAGCAGGATAGACCATAAAGCTGCGCCATTCAACTATAAGATAGTAGTCATCCGGGTTAGCGAGGTTGAAGTTAAGGCCCTCTTCTTTAAGTGCTTTCACGCACGGATTTCTGTGTTTCACCACGTAAGCGGTTAAACGTCTATCTAAGCGACCTGATTTCCCGCATTGCCGTGCTGCTGAAAGCCGCCGCGAATAATTTAGAGACTTGCCTCGTTACAGTTTGGATTCGATGGCAATCAAGGTGAAGGTGTCAGGCCACGAAACAAATACTCGATAAGGAGTTTAAAATTGCCATGAACAAATTGCGCCTCCTCTGTAGTTACAGCTTTAGATGTTTACTCATCATGTGTGCTCTGTGGCTGCTGGCTCCTTCCGCCCGCGCCCAATTCGGCAGCGGTGTTCAGGGGACCGTCCAGGATACATCGCGAGCGGTTGTGCCGAACGCGACCATTAAACTCCGGAGCCTCCAAACCGGACTCTCGCAGGAGACTACAGCCAATGAATCGGGCTACTTCCGATTCTCCAGTCTCGCCCCGGGCGATTATGAAATCACGGCGGAGGCTACAGGTTTTCAGACGAAAATTCAGACGGTGACACTTAATACCGGTCAGACCAGGGACATCAACTTCGACCTGGAGGCGGGGCAACTCGCCGCTGAAACGGTGCAGGTGACATCGCAGGCGCCGCCGCTGGACACGGCGGAAACTCGCGTGCAGCTCACACTGGAGGCGAGTAAGCTGCGCGATCTGCCGCTGCAGAACAACAGCATCTTCCCGCTGATGGCGCTGGCGCCCGGCGTCACCGGCACTAACCCCGCGACGGACAACTTCGAACCGGAGTATTTCTCCGGCATGAGCGCTAATGGCCGGAGCGCTGCCGGGAATACGTTTAACGTCGATGGGCTGAGCGTGACGAGCAATATTACCAACGGCACGGCGAACCTCGCGCCAAACCCTGAAGCTATTCAGGAAGTGACGATTGAGACCAACACATTCCGGGCCGACCAGGGACTTGGCAGTTCTATCGTCGTTTCAGTCACCACCAAATCGGGAACCAACGATTTCCACGGCGCCGCCAACTACTGGTTCACCAACCAGAACCTGCGCGCCCGCACCAGCCTGCCTTTCATCGCCCGCTATGCGCCCTTCTCGCGCAAGGATTTTAGCGGCGCCATCGGCGGCCCCGTCTTCCTACCGAAGTTCGGCGAAGGTGGCAAAGGTTATTACGACGGCAGAAATAAGACGTTCTTCTTTGCCGCCGTAGAAAAGCTTCGCTCCACTAACGCCCAGACCGGCGTGGAAACCTACGAGGCCCCGGAGTTTGTGGCGTTCGCCAGGCAGAACTTCCCGAACACAATTGGCACCAGCCTTCTGAACAGTTTCCCGGTCGATGGTCCCGCGCAGACCAATGTTCTCAGGCGCGCGCAGGATGTTCTCGGCACTGGAACTAACGGTTGCGGCACTGCTGCCACGGCCAACATCCCATGCAGTTTGCCGATGGTGGTTCAGGGAACCTGGAGCCGCTCGCCGTTTCGCAACGGTCTGCAATATAACTTTCGCGGCGACCAATATGTGGGAACCAAAGACCGTTTCAATGCCAGCTTCAGTCGATCCCAATCGGACAATCAAATTCTCATCAATCGTTCAGCGTTCAATAACACGGAGGGCCGTTTCGTCAATGCCTTTCAGGCCAACTGGACGCACACCTTCAACCCCAACGTGCTTAACGAATTCGCCTTCTCCTACAACAAAGTCCAGGGCGAAAACGGCATCGGCATCCCGCTTCGCATTCCCTCAATCGGCATTCAGGGCAGCACCGGCACCGGGGCGGGCTTCGCCGGCTCCTTCTTGCAGCATAACTACAACTGGCGCGAGGTTGTGACCTGGGTGAAGGGCAATCACACACTAAAAATCGGCGGCACATACTACACGGGCGACGACTTCGCCGACTTCCGAGGAGGCAACAGCCGTCCGAACTTCTTCTTCGTGAATCTGCTCGATTTGGTCCGCGACCGGCCTTTCTCCGGCAACTTCGGCGCCTATGACCCGCTGACGGGCCAGCCGAATGCCTATCAGTTCGGCGCGAAGGTGAATACCATCAGCGGTTTCGTTCAGGATGAATGGAAAGCCCGCCCGAACCTGTCTCTCACGCTCAGTCTGCGCTGGGATGATTTCGGCAACCCGACCGGCATCAAGGGTTGGAAGATGACTAACCTCTTCGTCAATCAAGGCACTACCGTAGAACAGCAGTTCTCTAACGCCGCAATCCGCGAGGTGGAACACCCGTTCGCCGGACGATTGAACAGGAACTTCAGCCCGCGTCTGGGATTCGCCTGGTCTCCCGGTGAAGGCCGAAAATGGAGCGTTCGCGGTGGCGTCGGACTCTATAACGATTGGATCACTCTCGGCGAAGTTGTCGATAGGGTCAACGAGAACCCGCCGAACTTCCTGTTTCCCGCCTTCGGCCCCGGTCTGCCGTTGCAGCCCGTCTTCTCGCTCGGCGCATCCGATGATTACCCATTCGGCTTCACTCGACCTAACATTACAGCCGGCAGCCTGGATCAAAGGGGTGGTCTTGTCGGCCTCAGCAGTCGCGTCGGAGGTCTCGATCCCAACCTCACAACCCCGAAGGTGATCAACTATGTCGTCGGCGTCGAGCGCGAATTGCCGGGGCGCACGGTGGTTGGCATCAACTACAGCGGCTCGCGCACCCGGGATGCATTGGTGGGGGTGGACTTCAACCGCTTCCCAGGCGATTTGCTCGACAATCGATTGGATCGCCTCAATCCCAGCTTCGGCACGATGCGGCACATCATCAATGCCGACGAGAGTCGTTACAACGCGCTGATCGCGAGCTTTCGTAAAGACCTTCGGGAGAAGGGTACGTTCCAAGCTTCATACACGTTGAGCAACGTGAAAAATTATTTTCAGGGCGGCTCTCGCTCCGTGGGGTTCGAAGAGGTCGTTGATCCGCGGCAGATCAAGGATCGATACGCCGACGCTCCCTTCGATGTCCGCCACCGCGTCTCGGCCTCCGGTGTTTATCGGTTCTCGACGCCATTCGACAACAACTTTCTCGCGAGGCGCGTGCTGGGCGGGTGGGAACTCAGCTCGACGGCGATTCTCCAATCGGGCACTCCGTTCTCCGTCTTTACTAATGCCCCGTTCAACCCTATCCGCGACGCCAACGGCAACGTGACCGGAGTCCAGCCGAACAGCGGTGACTACAATTCTGATGGCTTCAACTTTGACTACCCGAACCAGGGGTCGAACCTGCCGACAATTGTTGATCGGAACACCTACCTTTCGGGCCAGTTGGGGTATAACAGGTCCGACTTTTCCATCCCGGCACCGGGCACGCAAGGCAACGCTCAGCGAAACTACTTCCGCCAGCAGGGGGTTATCACCGTCAACTCCAGCCTGATCAAGAACAACCGGCTGCCGTTTTTCGGCGAGGATGGGAACCTGCAGTTGAAGTTCGAGTTCTTCAATGTTATCAACCGCGTGAACCTCGGCGGAGTGAACAACAACCTCGCCGACTCCAACTTCGGCAGAATCCTGAGCCAGGGTCAACCGCGTGTCATTCAATTGGGGGCACGTTTCGCGTTCTGATTCACTATCTGAAGGCCGTGCCCGTTCGCATTTTTGCGGGACACGGCCTTCGTAGTTTTCAACAGCTTCGGTACGACATAATGTTGTCCTTATGCGATCTGCTCGTAGACTGCTGCCACTGATCCTGCTACTTCTGCTGTTGGGTCATGCGCCCGACGTCATCGCTGACTTTGAACAGATTCGTGAACTGATTCGGCGGGGCGAGTTCGCTGCCGCCCTGCGAGTTTGCGAACATGACCTGAAACTTCAACGGCGCGACTTTAGGATTTGGACGCTCAAGGGCATCGCGCTGCAGGGAATGGAACGAAACACGGAAAGCCTGGCCGCGTTCCGCCAGGCTCTGGCAATCCAACCGCAGTTCCTTCCCGCACTTCAGGGTGCCGCACAACTCGAATACCAGATGCACGATGCTCAGTGCCGCAAGACCCTCGAAGCGATTCTCCAACTTCGCCCTGAGCCGACGGCACACGCCATGCTCGGCGTGCTCGCTTTCGAGCGGAAAGACTGTGCCGCCGCAATCGAGCATTACGAAAAGGCAGGCGAGGCTGCGGGCGACCCGGTCATCAAATGGCAACACGGATCATGCTCTTACCAATTGGAGCAATGGGACGCGGCTGAAGTGAAGTTTCGCGAACTGCTGTCGCTCAAAAAGGATGACCGGGTCCGCTACAACCTCGGCCTTGTGCAGTTTGGTGGAAAGAAATACGCGGACGCAATCGCTGCCTTGCAGCCACTTGCCCGGAAGGAACAGCCCGACCCAGACGCCTTGAGCCTCCTCGCCTCGGCATACGAAACGAACAAGCAAACTCCGGAAGCACTGCAGATTCTCCGTCGTGCCATCGATCTCTATCCGCGCGAGGAGCGCCTTTATGTAGACCTCGCCACGCTCTGCCTGGAACACAGCGCCTTTCTCATTGGCACGGAAGTTCTTGAGGCGGGCGCGAAGAACATTCCCCAATCCGCACGCATTCAGACGATGCTCGGCGTTATGCACGCCAGCGCCGGGGTCTTGATAAAAGCCGAAGAGGCCTTCAGAAGGGCCGAACAACTAGCCCCCGACGACGCCTACGGGCGCGTCGGTCTGGCAATCATCCTGATGAATAACGGCGCTGCCGACAATGTGATTCGCCTGTTGCGCGAACAGGCCAAGCGCGCGCCGGACGTTCCCCTCGTCAATCTCACCCTGGCTGATGCTCTACTCCAGCGAGGCACTTCGCCTGCTGAGTTGCAGGAGTCTCAATCTCTCCTGCTTCGTGTCATCAAGCGGCAGCCCGCTAACGCCACGGCCCATACGCTTCTCGGCAAAATCTACCTGCGGTTGGGGGATAAGGATGAAGCCGCCCGCGCCCTTGAAACCGCCATCCGCCTCGACCCTTCCGACCGCGCTGCGACCTATCAACTGATGACGCTCTACCAGCGTATGGGGCGAACCAAAGACGCCGGCGCTTTGAAAGAAAAAGTGCAAAAGCTTCTCGACGCCGAAAGCGTGGGGGATGTCCAAGGTGGACGTTATCGCCTGGTCCGTGTACCGGAAGGTCGTCCCGTTCAGCAGTAGTAAACGGGTGTATTTAACCACGCGACTTTACGCGAGTGATGAGAACTGACTTTGAAATCCTTTTCGCTCCTGATAAAACGAAATGGTGAGGGAACGCATGAATGATCAACGCACCGCACGCTTCGGCGTGAAGTTAGCGGTCGCGCTTTGCCTTGTCTGTCAATCCGTAGCAGCACAGGAAAGCAGTGTCCCGCCCCAATCAAACAATTCCTGGGATTCGCAGGGTGTGGCCGCGAACCACAGCAGCCCCGGCATCAAGCTGCACTCCGTGCCAGTCCGCGCCGTTAAGCTTGGCTCAGGATTCTGGTCAGCGAGAATGGAGGCGAATAAGAAACGGAGCTTACCATCTCTGCTATCACAACTGGAAGAGCATGGAGTAGTTGATAACTTCCGTCGTCTCTCCGGTCGGAAGAAAATTGAACGCAAAGGGCCACTCTACACCGACTCGGATTTGTATAAATGGATGGAGGCGGCCGCGTTCGTCCTCCAGTCTGGCGACGACCCGCAGATTCGATCTTCACTGGAGAAGATGATTGATGAAGTAGAAGCAGCGCAGGGCACAGACGGATACCTCAACACGTACTATGTTGATGAGCGCGCTAAAGAACGTTTCACCAACTTTCGCCACGGCCACGAGTTGTATTGTCTGGGACATTTGCTCCAGGCGGGTATCGCTTACTATCGAACGACGGGCGAGCGGCGATTGCTTGATACCGGGATTCGTTTTGCCGATTACGCCATCTCTCAATTAGGTCCGGGGAAGAAGCCTGCGTTTGCCGGTCATCCTGAAATAGAGATGGCGCTCGTCGAGCTCTACCGCACAACCAAACAGCCGCGTTATCTTGAGTTCGCCGATTACCTGTTGAACTCGAAACGCCCGGAGTTGAAGCTCAACGAACGTGACATCGCCTATACTTTTAGCGGCGTCCCGTTCGCTACGCGTCAAAGATTTGAAGGTCATTCCGTTCGCGCGATGTATGCGGCCGGCGGCGCTGCGGATTATTTCGCCGAGACGCGCGACGCCGAGTTGATGAACACACTCGGACGATTGTGGCAAGACCTTGTGACGCAGAAGATGTATATCACCGGTAGTGTCGGCTCGCGCGAGGTCGGTGAGGCTATCGGTGAGCCGTATGAATTACCGAACGAGCAGGCTTACACAGAGACCTGCGCCGCCATCGGTAATTACATGTGGAACTGGCGAATGCTGGCAATTACCGGCGAGGCCAAATTCGCATCAATCGGCGAGCGCGCTCTGTATAACGGAGTGCTCTCAGGCGTCTCTCTCTCCGGCGATCATTACTTCTATCGTAATCCGCTCTCCGCACTCGGACGCACGGAGCGCAAACCCTGGTACACGACGACGTGCTGCCCGCCGAATATTCAGCGGACGCTCGCATCCCTGCCGGGCTACTTCTATAGCACCAGCGCCGCAGGGCTCTGGACGCATCTCTATCATAACTCGCAACTCGATTGGCAACTTGAGAGCGGGCGAAAGATTCGCGTGTCGCAGCAAACCGATTATCCGTGGAAGAACGTCGTTGAGTTCACCATCGCACCCGAGTCAAAGGAACGCTTCAGCCTTTTCCTGCGCATCCCGGAATGGTCTGACCGCACTCGTGTCAGCGTCAATGGTGCAGACGAGCAGGTAATTTCGCAGCCCAGCAGTTACTTCGAGTTGAATAGAATCTGGCAGACGGGTGATAAAGTCCGCGTGACATTTGACATGCCGGTGAAACTGATCGAAGCCAATCCGCGCGTCCGCGATAATTTCGGACGGGTTGCGGTGCAGCGTGGGCCGCTGGTTTATTGTCTCGAAGGAGTGGGCAATGACCAACCTTCCCCGTTCGATATTTCTTTACTGGCTGATGAAAACATAATGGATGATTTCATTCCTGAGTTTCGCACGGAAGTCTTGGGTGGTGTGACCGTGATTCGCGCGCAAGCAGTTGCTGTTAAAACACCGAACTCTCAAGAACCGCTCTACCGCGAACTTGACCAGCGAGGTTCGCCGGAGTCCAAACAAGTTGAGGTCACACTGATCCCTTACTACACGTGGGCTAATCGTGGCCCCTCCGAGATGGAGGTCTGGCTACCCTGGACGCGCCAAGCGAAGCAAAAGTAATTGTCAGACAATCCGGCCTTGAAGATGTTTGGGCAGATAAAAGGAAGTGGACTTTGGAAGAAAGCGATGAGAATCAAATCGACGATCAGCTACCTGTTGTTCCTCTGCATCCTGCTCGGATCATTCCAGAATTTGGTGATGGCAAAGAACCAAAATCCAAAACCAAAATTGGTGAGGGCTGGTGTGGTGAAGAACCGCCAACCGTTACCGCAAAATGCGTTTTACCTTTTGCCGCTGACTGCCATTAAACCGCGTGGATGGTTGCGTCGTCAGTTGCAGACTCAGGCCGACGGTATGAGCGGGCACCTTGATGAAATCTGGCCTGACGTAGGGCAGGCCAGCGCCTGGCTTGGCGGCACGGGGGAGGGTTGGGAGCGCGGCCCTTATTATGCGGACGGACTGATCCCGCTCGCCTATTTGCTTGATGATCCGAAGCTGATCGCGAAGGCCAGGAAATGGGTCAACTGGACGCTTGAGAACCAGAGACCTGATGGCGGAATCGGTCCCGCCAAGAACAAAGATTGGTGGCCGAACATGATTATGTTGAAGGTGCTCACGCAGTACGAGGAAGCGACCAATGATCCGCGTGTGATTCCGCTGATGACAAAATACTTTCAATATCATCTACGCCAAATGGACCAGCAGCCGCTGCAGGAGTGGGCTACTGTCCGCTGGGCTGACGAAGTGGTGAGCCTGTTGTGGCTCTACAATCGCACCGGCGATAAAGGACTTCTTGAGCTGGCCCGCAAACTCCACGGTCAAGCTTTTGATTGGCGGCGTCACTACGAGAACTTCCCATTTACAACAAAGACCACAAAAGAACAAATCGGGTTGAAAGCGGGTGCGAATCCCAGCAAGGCTTTGAGCGCACACGGAGTCAACATCGCGATGGCGCTCAAAACATCGCCCGTCTGGTCGCTCGTCTCCAATGATCAAGCGGATCGAAAAGCGCTCTATCAACAGTTTGGTGAATTGGATAAATATCATCTGCTACCAAATGGTATGCACAGTGCCGATGAACATTTGGCCGGGACAGACCCGACGCGCGGCGTCGAACTCTGCGCAGTGGTCGAAGCGATGTTCTCTCTGGAACACAATATCGCCATCCTCGGCGATCCCGCGCTTGGTGATCGTTTGGAAAAAATCACCTTCAACGCCTTGCCCGCAACGCTTTCAGGAGACATGTGGTCTCATCAGTACGACCAGCAACCCAATCAGGTGATGTGCAGTCTCCACCCGCGCGATTGGGTGAGCAATGGACCGGAATCGAATCTTTTCGGATTTGAACCCCACTTCGGTTGCTGCACGGCCAACTTACATCAAGGCTGGCCGAAGTTTGCGTCGAGCCTCTGGATGGCAACTCCAGATGACGGGCTGGCCGCCGTTTCCTATGCGCCGAACGATGTGCAGATAGTGGTCAAGAAGGGCGTGCGTGTGCAGATTACAGAAGAAACCGATTACCCGTTTCGGGAGAAAGTTGATTTTACGGTAAATCCGGCCTCTGCCGTCGCCTTCCCGCTTCAGCTTAGAATTCCCGCCTGGGCCGAAGGCGCAATCGTTTCAGTGAACGGGAAAGCGATGGAAGGAGTGCAGCCCAACACCTTTTATAAAATTGAGCGCACATGGAAGAAGGGCGACCGTGTGGAGTTAACTCTCCCGATGCAGCCGAGAGCTTCCAAGTGGATGCAAAACTCTGTGGCGATTGAGCGCGGGCCGCTCGTCTATTCACTCAAGATCGGCGAGGACTGGCGAAAGATCAAAGAAGGATTAAAGAAACCCGCTCCGTCGCCCGCCTCTGACTGGGAAGTACATCCGACAACGGCGTGGAACTATGGGCTTCTCCTTGATCCGGCCAATCTGAAGAGTTCCGTGCAGGTCATCGAAAAACCAGTCGGCGCGATACCATTTTCAACGGATGGCGCACCCGTCGAACTGCGGATCAAAGGACGGCGTCTCCCTCAGTGGGAACTGGTGAACGGATCGGCGGGGCCATTGCCGCAGAGTCCGGTGACGAGCCGGGAACCGGAAGAAACGTTGACGTTGATACCTTATGGCTCAGCGAAACTTCGCATCACAGCATTTCCGCAGTTGGCCGGGCAATGATTCAGATTCAACGATAGAGGCTTTCAAATTTCGGCTCATGTGTAGTCAGTTTGCGCGACAAGCGGTAAGCTCTCGCAATGATCGACTTCCCGATAGATGAACTACTTGATTCCGCAGCTTGTCAACAGTGGCTGGAGCAGCAACTTCATCCTGATGGCT
>JACDEG010000208.1 GCA_013816505.1 Pyrinomonadaceae bacterium
AATCAGAAGCGCACCCGCGAGCATGAGCAACCCGTCAAGCGCAATGCCGCCCGTTATCTTCTCACCGAGAAACAGTGCCGCGAATATAATGGTGATTAACACGCTGAGGCGGTCAATCGGTGCAACACGCGCCGCGTCACCGAGTTGCAGCGCGCGAAAATAACAGAGCCAAGACGCCGCTCCCGCCAGTCCTGCAAGCAGAATAAACATCCACGCCCGCGACGACATCATGCGGACGCTCTCTAGCGTGCCGCGCCGCGTTGAAGCGAGGGCGATGAGCGCGAGTGCCATCACGCACGAGCGCACCATCGTTGCTACCGTCGAGTCAACGCCACGGACGCCGACTTTGCCGAAGATCGCTACGAGTCCGGCAAACAGCGCAGAGAGAAGCGCGTAAGCTAACCAATCCATAGGGATTCCCTTTTTCACACCATGAGCGTCCTGTAGAACAAACGCACGGGAAATCGTGCGTCTGTGTAGATGTTGAATGCGTGCCATAAGTGGCAACCGTTCACCGGATTTATCTTCCGTTAATCTAACTTTCTATAACGTGGTTTCTCATTTCGCAGCTCAGCTTTTGAAAGGACAGGTGAGACATGAGAAATCCGAACAGGCGCGTTCCGGCGGCGGCGGCAGTAGTGTTGATGCTGCAATTAGCTTCGATAGGCGTCGCGCAAGGTGGCGAACCGAGATACAGAGAGCTTCCGAACTTCCATCAAGTCAATGCGCGTCTTTTCCGCGGCGCGCAACCGAAGCAGGGCGGAATTGAACGGCTGCGCGAGATGGGAGTGCAGGTCGTCATCAACCTGCGCGGCACGGATGCACGCGAACGTGCGGAAGAAAGCGAAGCGAGGGCGGCAGGGATGGAGTATTACAACGTCCCGTTGCCTGACTTTAGCCGACCTTCGAGAGAGCAGGTCGCGCGCGTATTGAGCATCATTGACGACGCGGGCGATAAGACAATCTTCATTCACTGCAAACACGGCAGAGACCGCACCGGCACGATCATCGCCGTCTATCGCATCATGCATGATAAGTACCTAATCAAAAATTCTGCGGTAGAATATGCGAGCTATGAAAAGACCAACTAAGTTCGTCAAGCCCCTCACAGATGAGCAGCGCGATCAAGTCAAAGAAATTATGAAATCTGAGGCTCCGCAGCGCAGGCGGATGCGTGCGCACGCAGTGCTCCTCAGTTCACGTCGGTACTCGATAGATCAGATCGCCGACATCTACCAGGTGGATCGAGATCGTGTCAGCGAGTGGTTGAACTGGTGGGATGACTACCACTTTGACGACCTCGATGATGACCCGCGCGGCGGTCGTCCACCAAAGCTCACAGAGAAAGAACAAAACAAAGCCATCGACTTGGTGCTCAAAGAACCACGCTCACTGCGGCAAGCACTGTCTCAGATCGCCACGCAGATTGGCAGTCGCCTCAGTCGTTCAACACTCAAACGCCTGCTTGCTGAGGATGACTACGTCTGGAAGCGATTGCGCCGCTCTTTGCGCAGCTTTCGTTCAGAGGATGAGTTTCGAGCAGCTCAAGCCGAAATGGCCCAATTACGGATTCAAGCTTTGGCTCGGGAGCGCAAGTTCGATCTTTGGTATTTCGATGAAGCCGGTTTCACCCTCCAGCCTTGTGTGCCGTATGCCTGGCAAAAGATCGGCCACACATTAGAGTTGGCCTCTGGCTCCGGCCCGCGCCAGAATGTCCTCGGCTTTTTCAACCTGCATCACGGATTTCAATCCTTTGCCTTTCAAGGCTCGATTGACACGCACACCGTCATTCATTGTTTCGATCTCTTCCGAGCGCGCTTAAAACGGCCAGCACTGGTGATTATTGATAACGCTCCGATCCATACGAGTGAAGAGTTTGAAGAACAGCTTGAGCGCTGGGAGCAGTGTGATGTGCATGTCAAGTGTAGCGGACCCACACTTCGAAATCACCGGCGCGACTCGGTGTGCGTAAAACGGTATACGACTAGACTTTTACAAACTCGACTTTATCCAATTTGGTAATGCGGCAAGGAGCGTTGAATTTGGCTTTATTTCCGCCACTTCCGAATTAGGCACTGTCAGCTTGAAGGGCAGACATCACGAAATTCTTTGACGTTACTCCGACGTTACATCCCTCGACCGAGAGGAGAAGGGTCAAAATGGATAAAGTCGAGACAAAGGCAAATCCAAATAATATGACCATGTTCTTTACCTTAAAACCCACTGTCTTTTCAGAGCAAGATCGCTGAGCAATACCGGATGAACTTGACCATCTATTTCCTTCGCCACGGACAAACACCAATGAGCCGCGAAGATACTTTCTGCGGTTCCGGATTGGACCCCGAGTTAACGCAATCTGGCTTAGAGATGGCCCGCGCCTTCACCGCCGCTTACCTCTCGAAACCATGGAGTGCTATCTACTCGAGCCCATTGCAACGAACCACCGCGACAGCTCAACCTCTGTGCGACGCTTTGGCAATGGAAATGCAAGTGCGTGATGACTTGAAAGAGATCGAATATGGAGGGTGGGAAGGGCACACAAAAGAGGCGATCAACCGGCAGTATCATGATGATTATATGAACTGGCTGGCTGATCCGGCCTGGCATCCTCCAACCGGAGGAGAGTTGGCCGTCATCATTGCTCGCCGCGGTTTAAGAGTTGTCGAGGAGATCAGGCAGCGGTTTACAACCGGCGATGTCCTTGTCGTCTCGCATAAGGCGACCATCAGGATCATGCTATGCAGCTTGCTGGGCATTGATGTCAGTCGCTTCCGTTACCGGCTAAGTTGTCCCGTAGGTTCGGTCAGCGTTGTAGAGTTCACCGCTCAAGGGCCAATGTTGCACACACTGGCTGATCGCTCTCACTTAAATGAATCCCTCAAGTCATTGCCGGGCACTTAAAAGCTAAACGCAGAAGCGAAGCTAAAAAGCAAGATTACAATCGCGAGCAGGTCACCAGGTGTAACGAGGGATACTGCCACACTGGCTACCGCGTCGCCGGAGAAACCGATCATGGCTGTTGTTGAAGTGTCGCCAATCAAAGCTGTTAACACACCTTTAACCTCAAAAGCAGAGCCGTGTGTCGTCATCATCTTGGGCGCGTCAGGGGATTTGACGAGGCGCAAATTAATTCCGGCGCTCTTTGATCTCAACACTATCGGCGCACTGCCTGAAGAGTTTCAACTACTGGGTGTCGGGCAAGAAGAAGTAACTGACGTAGAATTCCGCGCGCTCGTCCGCGAAGGCACCGCAAGTTCCAGGGATGTAAACGAATTTCAGGAAGACGGCTGGAATGGATTTGCGCCGAGATTGATGTACATGCAGGGTAACCTGATGGAGTCAGCCACCTACGTGAAGATTGCTAAACGTCTTGAAGACATGAGCCGAGCGGGTGCCAGCGCGAACCGTCTCTTCTACTTCTCAACGCCACCCTCACTCGCTCCATCCATTATCAAAGGAATGAATGAGGCCGCGCTTGCCAAGGAAGAAAAGGGATGGACGCGCATCATTGTTGAGAAGCCATTCGGACATGACTTAGCTTCCGCCCAGGATTTGAACACACAAATCGCTCAAGCCTTCAACGAGCATCAGGTCTATCGTATCGATCACTACCTCGGCAAAGAGACGGTTCGAAATATACTGGTTTTCAGATTCGGCAATTCATTATTCGAGCCTGTTTGGAATCGTAATTACATCGACTATGTGGAGATAACAGCGGTAGAAACTCTCGGTATCGGTAGCCGGGCGGGTTATTACGAAGAGGCGGGAGCACTGCGGGACATGATGGCCAACCACCTTCTGCAACTTCTCACACTCACCGCGATGGAACCACCTGTCGCTTTCGACGCCGATTCAGTCCGTGAAGAAAAGGTGCAAATTCTACGGTCTATCCGACCAATGAAACCCGAAGAAGTGGCGAAGCGAGTTGTGCGAGGACAGTACGGCACGGGTCGCATCGAAGGAACCGAGGTACCAGCCTACCGAAACGAAAACGGCGTGGCGAATGATTCCATAACGGAAACTTACGTCGCCGTTGAATTTCTGATCGAGAACTGGCGATGGGCAGGCGTCCCGTTTTACGTCAGAACGGGTAAAAGGCTTGCCGAACCTCTCACTGAAATTGCCATCCACCTCAAGCGTACACCGCAAGCTCTGTTCGCACGATATGATCGGGATCAGCGGATCGAACCAAACGTTATCGTCCTGCGCATTCAGCCCTCAGAAGGTATCACCGTGAGCTTTGACGCCAAGCTGCCTGGGACAGAGATGGATACCGGAACCGTCGAGATGAATTTCTGCTATCAAACTGCCTTTGGCATGACCGGACCTGCGGCTTACGAGACGTTACTGCTTGATGCGATGCAGGGCGACGCCACACTCTTCAAACGGCGCGATGAAGTGGAAGCCGAATGGAGATTAATCATGCCCATTAAGGAGGCGTGGGGGAAAGAGCCGGCACCTGACTTCCCAAATTATGCGGCGGGCAGTAACGGCCCCGTCGCAGCCGACGAATTACTGGCACGCAATGGCCATAAGTGGCGTTTTATCAATTCCAACACGAGCCGATGCGGTGAGTGAATAATGCGCAGCAGCGTTTACTGCCGACCAGCCGATTCAAGGGGTGAAGACTTGCAGTGCCTGGACTGTATCTGAGATCAGGCTGCTCACCATGAGTGATGCCGGATGATGATCATTATTTGCACCTGGATTGATTATCCACCGGACGGGCGCTCAATGTGACCGCCGAATTTGTGTCGCATCGCCGAGAGCACTTTTTCCGCGAAGGTGTGCTCCTGACGTGAACGAAAGCGGGTGTAAAGTGCGGATGTCACCACGTCCGCCGGGACGGCTTCTTCAATTGCGGCCATGACGGTCCAACGTCCTTCACCTGAGTCCTGCACGAAGCCTGTATAATTCGAGAGTGCAGGGTTCTCTATCAATGCACTTGTGATCAGGTCTAACAACCATGACTCGACCACACTGCCCCGACGCCACACCTCCGCGATATCAGCAAGATTGAAGTCGTAACGATGTTCTTCGGGGAGTTCCTCGGAGCTTGCGCTATGAAAGATATCAAGCCCTTCGGCATATGCTTGCATCAGGCCATACTCGATCCCGTTATGTACCATCTTGACGAAATGTCCTGCTCCTGAAGCTCCGAAGTGACAATATCCTTCCTCTGCGGTGCTCCCCGTGTTCTCACGCCCTGGAGTCCGAGGAATATCACCGCGTCCGGGAGCAAGGGTTTTAAAGATCGGGTCAAGACGCTTAACAATTTCCAGCGGGCCGCCGATCATTAGACAGTAGCCACGTTCCAATCCCCAGATGCCCCCACTCGTGCCCACGTCCACGTAATGAATGTTCTGTTTACCCAACACTCCAGCCCGGCGCACATCATCTTTGAAGTAGGAATTGCCGCCGTCGATAATGACGTCGCCGGCTTCCATCCTCTGTGACAACGCTAACACCGTCTGCTCCGTCGGGACACCGGCGGGAAGCATTAGCCACACTGCTCGCGGGCGGGTCAGCTTACTCAGAAAATCATCAAGGGAATTGGCGCCTGTCGCGCCCTCAGCCTCTAACTGATTGACAGATTCAGCGTTGAGGTCAAAGACCACACATTGATGTCCACCGGAGAGTAACCGGCGCACCATGTTAGCGCCCATTCTGCCGAGCCCGATCATCCCCAGTTGCATGTTGTAATCTCCTTCAGCGTAAGAATTTCGGTAGAGGTGCAAAAACAGCATCTCATCTATAGCTCGTTTTTCTCTACTATCACACCCTCACAGGTGCTTGCGGCATCATGCACATCTCATCGGCGTTCAAGTGGCGCTACTGCGCTCGTAAGCGTAGTGCTACGCGCGACTTTACCGGCTTTCATCAAAAGTCCGGCGATTGCCTCGCCAATCAGAAAACATAGGCGCTCATCAAAGCAGCACATCGAAAAGCGCGCACCCATGGGCAAACAATAGAGCCACAAGAATTGTTCCACGCGTGCGAGGAAAGAGGCACCTATCTGCCCGACCCACCACGTCGTCATCTAAGGCAAGTGCCGATGACAGGGTTGCACAGATAACTGGTTACGATTTATAAAGACCCGGGAAATAGCGCAAATCCGCATCCGAGTTACAGCGGAAGTCATTAACCGCCCAATCGGGCGGTCAAGCGGGGATGGAGTAAGACTAATTCAGGGTTATCCGAGTCCGCTAACCGGTCTTCCGTTCGCAATGTCTGATTACTCAGGATAGCAGCCAGACATCGTCATCAGGCACCATGATCTAGGAATTCGTGTGCGACACTGACGATACGGGGATACAGCGAAGGGGCTGCGCGCATCGGCCGATTATGCAGCAAGGTTAGATTTGTGGTATCTCCGCATCGTTTAGTTGACGAACCGTTTCCCGAAATCGGCGACCTTCCTTCTCTTGTCCCGGCCGACTATGACGCTTCCATAAAGATATACTCGTGCTGGCCCTCGCGCACTGTGAGTGCCCGCTTGCCGTCGCGTTTGCTTTCGACAAACTCAAAGCCGGCGACGCCCGGATCGATGGTCATAAAAGAGATTGTGCCGTCGTCGTTTTTCCGCGATGCCACAGAGCTGCGCCACTCGCCGAGATCGAAGACCGTGGAAGATCCTTTACGGCGAACCACGAGCTCGCCCAGTTCGGGACTCGTGTATCGAGCGGCCAGTCTGCCGGCGGCCTCCGCGTCGGCGGGCACGACCAACCGCTCGCGGAACTTGGCTTGAACTGCTCTGTAGTTTTCCGCGGCCTTCGCGAGATCCTCCGCCGCCTCCGGCCTGCCATCAAACAGCACCTCGAGGAACTTGCGCCGGAAGGATCCCAGCATCATTCCGCCGGTATCCGAGTTGGTCAGAATAACGGCACCGACTCCGTGCTCGGGCAAGAACACTATGTCGCTTTTGAATCCGAGCATGCTGCCGCCGTGGAATACGACCGGAGTTCCCCAGCGGTTCTCGACCTGCAGGCCCATTCCGTAGCTGCCGTAGGCGCCAACCTTTACGTACGGCTTGCGGCGCGCCAGCAGGTTGGTCTCGGAGACGAGGACTTTGCCGTTCGGGAGCTTGCCTTTCGCCAACTCCAGTTGAACGTACCGGATCAGGTCGTGAGCCGACGTCCAGACGCCGCCCGCCGGACGATGGGGGTGGACCGAGTAGTTCAGGTCCATCGGGGCGACCATCTGCTTGCCGTCCACGTCGAAGGAGTGCGGGCTGGCGTGATTGCCTTTGAGCGCGCGGTCATAGTCGAAGGTCGTCGACTTCATCCCCAGCGGTTCGAAGATTTTCCTCCTCATTGCTTCGTCATAGGCCGCACCCAGCTCGAGCTTCGGATTGTCCAGATGCCCCGCCACGTACCCCGCACCCGAGGCCATGATGTTGCTGTACTGGAACACCTCGCCGAATCCGCTGGTCGGCTGCATCTTGCCCAGCATCTCCATAGAGCGCGCGGCCGTGGCCTTGCGAAACTCGAACAGCCACGGCAGGTCCTGCCGTGGCAGTCCTGTGCATGCGCAGATGAGGTGCTCGATGCGCACCTGCCCGGTGGTCTTCGCGTCGCCGAGCCTGAACCCCGGGTAGGCTTTAGTGACAAAGTCGTCCCACTTGACCTTGCCTTCATCGACGAGCCTGGCAAGAAGCAGTGTCGTCATGCCTTTGGTATTCGAGGCGGCCATGAACAGCGTGTGGGCATCGACCAGATCCGGCTTGCCGAGTTCCTTCACCCCGTGGCCGCCTTCATAGACGATCTCGCCGTTATCGATGAATGCCACGCCGACGCCGGGGACATCGAGCTTCTTCATCGCCGTCTCGACGAACTCCTTCATCTGCGCGAGGCGCTCGGCGTTCAGTACCCCGGCTTTGCGTCCTGCGAAGGATTCGCGGCGGTACGTGCCCGGTCGCAGGCTCCCCATAATCAAGCCGACGGCGGAGCCGCGCTTTTCGAAGGTGGGCTCCTTGCCGTTCAGGATGACGACCGTCCAAGTATTCTTCGCACGACGCGCTATTGATTGCACCACGGCCCGTTCATTGGGTGACGTTTCGTAGAGGTAGACCTGAACCTCTTCCCAACCTTCGCGGGCCGGCGGCGAGAGTTTCTGCCTGACGGCGCGCTTTTCGTCGCGTTTGTATGCGGCCCAGGCTGCGCCTATGGCGGCTTCGGCCGTGGCGGCCTCAGAATCAAAGACAACGACGTGCGAATCAGCTTCCGGCGGCTCGACGATAATGAGCGATCCGGAGGTAACCATCGACCACCCGCCCGGAGCCGTAAAGGTCGCTCCGCCGGATGTAGTGACTTCTTTGTCAGCGGCAAGTTTCTCGGCAGGAGATCGGGAAGGTGCCTGCGCCGCAGTGACAGCAGCCCAGGCTGTCATGGAGATCAATAACAGTGCAATCCTCATATGCTCAATTCCTTTAAGTCATCCCGAAACCGGTTGACAAGTAGTTTGCATTCGATAGCTAATGCGAAGCAAGGGTAGAAAATCCGCTGCGTTACAAATAAAAAAATTACCGCAAGGCGTTTCTTAATTCGTCGTCAACTGACGCTGTAAGTTGTTGGTTATTCATTACTGATTTCTACCCTTGATTCGATAGCGAACCCAAGTCTCGGAGGTTAGCGACGGCGCGGGCTTCGCAGTGACCGATAAACAATGGGAGTTAATTAAAGCAGAACTCCCGCGTTGCGAACGACGCAAGCTGGCTGCATTGCAAAAAATTAGTTTGAGGCGCGGAATGTCGTCGAGCGCTCGGCGCTCAGGCAGCGAGCTGAAAGAGCGAAGCGACGAACTGCGCGTGTCCCATCGCATCACTTCCGCTAATTCTTTTGACCTGACCTTTGCGTATCATGTTGACGGCATCAATACCTTCCAAAGTTCGTTCCGCAGTATGAAACCCCTTGAAGGTATCGTCAACTTAGCGATGCCGGCGTGCTACAGATTTGCACGTGCGGCATTCTCCGCTGGTCTCTGGTGCAAACTCTGTCTATGGAGCAGCAAGAGCCGAGGTAATCTCCAGATCACACTTCACGCCGCGCGAGATTACTTGTTGGCAGCGAGATGAGTTTATTGAAGAGGAGCAACACTTATGTGCATCGGCGATGGGTGTAATGGTGAAGGAAAAGGTATTGATCGCCGGTCTTTCCTGACGGGCGCGGCGATGACCACTGCCGGTGTCACTCTTGGGTCAGAAGCAGACGGTCGGCAACGGAGACTTTCGGAGACGAGAGCATTGGATGACCCGAACACTACGCACAAGAGAGTCACATTTAAGAGTGGCTCTGAAACTATTGACGGTTACCTGGCACGACCAAAGAAGAAGGGGCGCTACCCGGCCGTCATCGTCGTTCCGGGGGTATTGTCAGGTTAACAATTCAAAGATGCAATCTGATTGTTCGTGCGGCATACTCCGCTGATGAGCACCTCCGCTACCCTATACCGCCGTCATCGTTTCCCTTCAGAGATCATCAGCCATTCTGTGTGGCTCTACTTCCGCTTCGCTTTGAGCTTTCGCGACGTCGAGGAGATACTGCGGGTGCGCGGCGTGATTGTGACCTATGAAACGATCCGTGAATGGTCACTCAAGTTCGGCCAAACCTTTGCTAATGGATTGCGCCGAAGACGTCCTCGTCCTGGAGATAAGTGGCACTTAGACGAAATGTTTATCAAGATGAACGGCGAGGATCATTACCTGTGGCGAGCCGTTGACCAGGACGGCAACGTGTTAGACATCCTGGTGCAAAGCCGCAGGAACAAAAAGGCCGCCAAGCGGTTCTTCCGCAAGCTGCTGAAAGGATTACAGTACGTCCCAAGAGTGATCATCACCGATCAACTCCGGAGCTACAGCGCAGCGAAAGCCGAGATACTGCCCGGAGTCGAGCACCGACAACATAAAGGACTCAAC
>JACDEG010000669.1 GCA_013816505.1 Pyrinomonadaceae bacterium
CAACTGGCGCGCGCGCGGCTCTCGGATGTGCGCGCGCGCCTCGGCGTCGACGGCCTCGATTACGCCGTGCTGACGCTGCACCGACCTTCGAACGTCGACGATCCGGCGACGCTCGCGCGACTGCTCGACGCCCTCGACGCGGTCGCGACGCGGCTGCCCATCATCTTTCCCGCGCACCCGCGCACGCAACGCAACCTCGCCGAGTTCGGCCTTGGCGGGCGAGTCGAACACGCGACGAACATCAAGCTGATCGAACCGCTCGGCTACCACGACTTCCTTCAACTCTACAGCGGGGCGCGTCTCGTGCTGACGGATTCGGGCGGGCTGCAGGAAGAGACGACCGCGCTCGGCATCCCCTGCCTGACACTGCGCGAAAACACCGAGCGACCCATCACCGTCGAGTTGGGCACGAACATCATTGTCGGCACGGACGTGGAAAAGATCACGCGCCACGCCTTCGCCGCGCTCGATTCTTCGCGCGCCAGCGCTACACCTCCACGCGTGCCGCCGTTGTGGGACGGCCACGCTGCTGAACGCATCGTCGACGCCATCAGTGAAAGGACGAGACACGAGGGATGAAGGATGAAGAGGCCGTGCGCCGTAAATTCATCCCCAGCCTTTCATCACTCACCTTGAAGATTCGGCGCGCGCTTCGCGGTGAGGTAAGTATCCGCAGCGCCGTGCTGGAAGCCGCCCGCCGTGGGCGCGTCGTGCTACAGCAGCGACGTGAACGCGCTGCGCTATCGCGGTCGTCGCGTGTGACCGGCGAGCAGACAACAGCGGCGGCGCACCTCGCCCCTCAGTTCGCGCGGATGAGTCCTACCGAATTGCTGTCACACTTCCGCGCGCGCACGTCCCCGAAATTCCTGGCCGGCTTCGATGTGGAAGCGAATGTTGATCGGCGACCGTCGCAGCAATCACGAACCGAGCAGACGGCGCATCTGTTGGAACAGGCCGACCGCATTGTGAACGCGCACCGGTGGCCGCTGATGGGTTACGGCGAGCGTGAGTTCGGCGCGGAGATTGATTGGCTGCGCGAGCCTGTGTCAGGCAGCAGCTTTGCGCCGCTTGTTTATTACGGCGACGCGGTGACGGCGCGCGGCGACGGCTCGGACGTGCGCGTGTTGTGGGAGTTGAATCGCCTCGCGCACTTTGTCACGCTCGGTCGCGCCTACGCGGTGACAAACGACGGACGTTACGCGGCGGAGCTTTTCGCTCAACACGAAAGTTGGCGTGCGCAGAACCCGGTTGGCTGCGGGCCGAATTGGAACTGCGCGATGGAAGTCGCGCTGCGCTCAATCAATCTGCTCGCCGCGTTCGAGCTGTTCCGCGGCGCGCCGGAGTTAAGTGAAGCGAGACTTCAGACGCTGCTTGCGACGTTCGATGAGCACGGTCGCCACATCCGGCGCAACCTCGAATTCTCGTACATCGCGACCAGCAATCATTATCTTTCGGACGTGGCCGGGCTGCTCTGGCTCGGCATCTGCCTGCCGGAACTTGAAGCGGCGCGCGGGTGGCGCGACTTCGGTCTGCGTGAGTTGCTGCGCGAGATGGACAAGCAAGTCCTCGCGGACGGCGCGGACGGTGAATCTTCGATTGGCTACCACCGCTTCGTGCTCGAACTTCTGCTCTACTCATTCATCCTCTGCCGCGCGAACGGAATCGAGATCGAGAATCGCTATTGGCAAAAGCTGCGTGCGATGCTCGAATACGTGCGCGCGTACCTGCGGCCCGACGGTCGCGCGCCGCTCGTCGGCGACACGGACGGCGGCCAGGTGTTGCCGATTGTTCGACGCGCGGCGGACGAACACGCCTACGTGCTCGCCATCGGCGCGGCGGTCTTCAACGAACCAGGATTCAAAACTTCACTCGCTGCGCCGGAGGAAGTGCGCTGGATATTAGGAAGGGCAGGCGTCGAGGCTTACGCGGAATTGTCGAACGACGCTCCGCATCCGTCGTCCGCCGCTTTCGCCGACGCCGGCACGTACGTCATGCGCGAGGGCGATTCGTACCTGCTCTTCAACGCAAGCGATGCCGGACTCAATGGGCGCGGCTCGCACGGTCACAACGATGCTTTGAGCGTCGAAGTCTTCGGTTGCGGCACGCTCTTTCTCTCCGACCCCGGCACGTACGTCTACTCGGCTGACCTTCATCAACGCCACCTCTTCCGCTCGACCGCGTTTCACTCAACCGTCGAGGTTGATGGCGCGGAGCAGAATACGACACTTGAATCGACGCCGTTCGTCATCGGCGACGAAGCCCGCCCGCGCGTGCTGCGCTGGGCGAGTGATGCGGAACGCGATTTAGTCATCGCCGAACATCGCGGCTACCAAAATCTGGCGGCGGGCGAAGTGACGCACCGGCGCGCGTGCTTGTTCGACAAGCGCGAACGATACTGGATCATCGACGACGCGCTGCTTGGAGCGGGCACGCACGACTTCCGCTTTCGCTTCCACGGCGCGCCGGGACTAGAGATCAACGTGTGGCCTGACGCGACCACGGAGCTATGCGATATGATGACCGGCGCGCGTCTGCTGGTCGCGCCGGTCGACTTCGACGAGCCGCCGACGCTTGAGCCGCGCGCGACATCACGTGACTACGGCGCGAAGCATCAATCACAAACAGTCTGCTGGACAATGCGCGCCCACGCGCCGCTCGTCGCCGCATGGATACTGTTGCCAATCTGCGCGAACGATGACGAAGGAAAGCGCCTCCATTTGCTCGCATATCTGAAAGACCGGCGACGCATGATAGACACCGGCTTCGATAGCTGACATCTGGCCGATATCTAACATCTGACATCTGACAACTGTTTTTATGTGTGGCATCTGCGGAGTCTGGGAATACGGTTCATCGTCGGCGAGCGCGCGGGTCGAACAGTCGCTTGTCGAGCGGATGCGCGACCGGATGGCGCACCGTGGACCGGACGATGCGGGCGCGCTTCTATTCGATAACGGGCGCGGCGGCTTCGGTCATCGCCGCTTGTCGATTGTTGATCTGTCGTCCGCCGGACACCAGCCAATGCGCGGGTGCGCCGGCGGAGACGTG
>JACDEG010000670.1 GCA_013816505.1 Pyrinomonadaceae bacterium
ATCAATTGGCAGTTCTCAATCGAGTCAGCCAGAACCAAGTTGAATAGACATTATCAGCAGGTCAACACTGAGAACGCAGATTATCAAAAAACTTAATTTCCAATGTATTAAGTAGGAAGGCAAAAGTAATAACCAGTCATGACGGGGCTGTTGTTTAATCTTGAGACCGAAAAACTTTTGCTTAGGTACTTATCAAGATGCAATGATTCGCAGTCGCCGCCGCGCGGCGTGATGAATTGCAAAGAGGACGGCGCGACGTATAATCGCTGTTAGATGACTGTTGAATCTTCCGTATCATATTTGAGCGATGAGTAAGCGAGGCCAAAGGGCCAAAGAGATTCAGGAGACGATCAGGCAGGTCTTACTGCATCAGTGGGACCCCATCGGCGTGAGCGATATACCGGAAGCGCAGGACGAGTACGATTCCTACGTGGGAGGTATTTATCGTTTGTTAGCTTCCGGTGCTTCGGAGCATCAAATTATCGAACGCCTGTATAACATCGAAACTGTCAGTATGGGCTTGCCCAGTAATCGGGCAGGACTGAAAAATGTTGCGGAAAAGCTGGCTAAGCTAGCCGTGTCTTTATGATCTCGGCTTAGGATGAAACTATATGATTGTTCAGCTTTTCCCCGACAGCCATCTAACGGCATGCACCAGATCACGAATCAGCAGGTCTCTCATCGGTAACTCGGATGGTTTCGAAGTTGTGTGTGCGGCAGGTGATGCCGGGCGTTAGATGTCTACTGAGGAGTTGAAGCGAGACGAATATGAAGGTGACGCTGGTGGTAGCTTCTTTTCTACTGATGCTTGTGACCAGCGCCAATGCACAAATTAACAGTAAGCATGTGCTCGGCCTTTCGGAACTGTCCTACACATGGATATCAGATTCAACAAGGCCTGATGGTTCTCAACTTCGAGTTCTGAAGAAGCCAATCAATCTTTATTCCGCTGCCGCGGCTGGAGCGCGAGTCATCGCAACAATCAAAAAGCTTGAAGATGTCGAGTTGGCAGAGCATGGATACGAAGAGATATCTGCCATTACATACCAAGCACGTAACGGATGGTATCAGATAGGCTATCTCTCAGGTGACAGAATTGCTCAGGGCTGGATCGGATCAGCAGATGTTGTTGAGTATCGCTCGCTTGAAACGTTGTTGGTCAATCGCATGAGTTACCTGACAGAGCGCTGGAACAAACATTTATGGAAGTCACCATCAGCTTCAAGTCAGTATCGAAAGGTTAAGCTGAAGAACGAAAATAGTTCTTCTGGATACGATGCAAGAATCATCGCCACAAAGAGAACGGCTGCTCGATTATGGCTTAAAGTTGAGGTGCTTGGCGGAGAAGGGTGCGACTACGATGCACGCAATGTTATTGCTCGCGGGTGGATACCAGCTCATTCCGCTACAGGCAGTCTCACCGCATGGTTCTATTCGCGAGGTTGCTAGGTATTGTTGTGAGAAATGCTATTGATGGAGCAGCGTCATCTAACATCATCTTGCAACCAACTGCCTTCGATTTGCGCTCTCACACAGCGGCTGAACAGCAGCGATAGGAGACATGTCTTGCACTTCGATGAAAAAGATTTGTTGGCACCGGACGGCGAGGTGACACCGCCGCGTGAATCGCGTGGCTTCGCGGTTAATGAAATGGTGGCGTGCGAGACGTGTCTGCGCGCCAACCCGCCGACGCGCGTGCTCTGTCTTTATTGCGCCACGCCGCTCGCCGTCAGTGCAGAGAACGTCGACCTGCGCCGCCCGGCACTCCGGCGCATCGAGGAGTGGGAGGGCGGCTATAACGTCGTCCTGCTTCCGCGCGAAGGTGCCGTGAAACCGGCGTCGGAGTTGACCGACGCCGCGGAGTGGCTGCGGCTTGACGCGGCGCGGTTAGGCGAGATGTGCGACGCCGGTTGCCCGTTGCCGTTGGCGCGCGTCGCGACCTCCGAAGAGGCAGCACTGATTAAGGAAAAATTTGAAGGCATCGGGCTGCGTATCGTCATCATTTCTGACGACGAGTTGGCAATCGAAGCCGACCCGCCGAAGCGAATCAGAAAGCTCGAATTCGATCAGGAAGGTCTGACAGGTTGGATTTCCGCCGGCAGCGAAGCGCACTGCATCGAGTGGTACGATGTGACGCTGCTGGTGCGCGGGCGCATCTTCAAAAAGGAGTTCGAAGTCGAGGAGCGGCGCGTCATCAAGCCCGGCGCGCGGAAAGAGATTGCCGAGGCGCGAGCGTTGTCAGACGACGAAGCGGTACTCGATCTGTACGCCGCGCACGCCGCCAGCGGTTGGCGCATCAGCGCCGAGAACTTCGATTACTCGGGTCTCGGCGCGCGCAAAGCCCTGCTCGCGAGGGACAATTTCATCACCCTCGTCGAGACCTTACGCACGCGCGCACAGGCTGCCGCGTTTGATGACGAGTACATCAAAGTGCGCCATCTGCTGGCCGCCGCGTGGCCGCTCGCGGAGCACGTCGAGTCGCGCGGTCTGCGACGCGAGCACCCCGGAAAATTCAACACCGAGGCCGTGACGCACGTCAGCAACGAGCCGCAGTTCACGCGCTATGGGCGACTGCTTAATCAATGCTGGCGACTGCGCCGTGGCGAGTCGGGCGAATGAAGAATAAAAATCAAAACAACAGGCGTGGGAAAAATTTCGGGCCGCCGCGCGCGGACAAACGCTCCGCCGGTGACACGCGACAAAACGCGCCGCTTAATCCTGACAATCGGCATGACAACCGGTCTGACAACCGGCACGACAGCCGGGATGACCCTCGTCCTGATAACTTGAATAGTCGACGCGCGCCCGTGGGGGTGGCGAAAGATAAGACTCTAATACAAGGCCGACACGCGCGCGGCCAACAACAGATCGAACGACACGAGCTTGGGGCGAAGCCGCCTGCGCCGGCTCGCGGGCGGGATGTCAACCGTCCGTCGCTGGCAGGCGTCGCTGAACGTGTCGAGCGTGGCGAACGTGTCGAGCGTGGCGAACGTATTGAACGCGCGGAACATGTCGAGCGTGTCGAACAGGTCGCGCAACTATACGG
>JACDEG010000671.1 GCA_013816505.1 Pyrinomonadaceae bacterium
CTAACGCGCGGGCTCATCGGCACCAAGATGGCTCGACCTTCGACGGCCAGTGGCAGGGCGGAGCGTACACCACTTCGACAACATTTTCATGGGTGGTGGCGAAGCCCCGCTTCATGATGGCTAACGCCGCAAAAAAATTTGCTACACTGTCGCCACACCGACGATTAAGGCGCGGGGTGATTTTCCAGGATCAGGAGAAACGACTGTGGCTGATGAGACATTGCCGGCACCGGCATCAGAAGCGATTTCGGAAGAGACGGGGCAGTTCGACGCGCGATTCCTGTTGTGGCGTACGTTCTGCTCAGAGAACAGCATTCCCGTTGAAACGTTGCCGAGCGAACTTGAAGGCGAGGCGCGCGAAAAATGGGACACGGCTAAAGATCAGGAACTGCATAAGCCAACGGAGGGGCGATGACGCGCCGTCTCTTTGATGTTGCCGCTGGTGACAGACGTGAGCCGCGTCACCGCTCAACCGACACCAACCAGAAACGGATTCGTCAGCCGCTCGCGCCCGATGGTCGTGTCGGGGCCGTGTCCCGCGTAGACCGCCACATCGTCGCCGAGCGGCACGATTTTCTTCAATAGCGAATCCATCAATTCCTCAGTCGACCCGCCCGGCAAATCAGTCCGGCCAATCGACCCGGCGAACAGGCAATCGCCGACGAACGCCTTCCTTTCATTCGGCTCGAACAAGACGACGTGGCCGGGCGTGTGGCCGGGGCAATGCAGCACTGTGAAGTTGAGCCGCCCGACCGCGTACGTTTCGCCATCGACCCAGTAGCGCTCGATTGGCGGCGGCACTTCGTAGTTCAAGCCGAGCGCCGCCCACTGCGCGCGCGGAACGCCGATCCACGCCGGTTGTTCGGGCAGCCGCACATAGATCGGTGCATCAGCCGGGTGGAGAATGATCTCCGCCCCGGGCCTCAGACGCTTCAGCGCCGCGACGCCGCCGACGTGATCCATATGCGCGTGCGTCAACGCGATGGCCTGCAACTCCAATCCATGCCGCTCAAGTGCGGCGACGATTCTCTCGGCGTCATCACCCGGATCGACGCAGATGGCGCGCCGCGTCTCCGCGCAGCCGAGCACGCGCGCCTGCTGCTCAAAAGCGGTGACGGTGAACTGTTCAATAATCAATTGGAACCTCTCTAAATTTAACCTACGAGAGCATGGAACAAGAATGAGGGGGAACGACAAAGTAGAACCGCAGAACGCAGGAATACAGAATACGGGATACAGAACACTGAAGATAAAGGGGCGGCTTCGTACCTGCTGTGTGCCGTCTTCTGGTTTCTATTCAGACGATCAATAGCATCATCAAACTCACGTCATCAAACTTCACTCTGCCAGCCGCAGACTCGCAATCAACTTCTCGAACGTTGCCTGGTAATTCTGGAACTCGTCTTCGGGAGCCATCGTGACGAGGTAGAACAAGCGTCCGTCGGCGGTCGCGGCAGTATAGATCACGTCGATTTCCGTCACGCCGGTGGCGGTCGAAGGCCCGACGACCACCGTCGCGTAGCCGGTGCGGTCGCCGAAGGTGATGCGCTGCGGCTGCCGCTCGACGCGGTAGTCGGGGTTGACTTTGATCTGCTGTTCGACGAATGCGGCGTTCGCCGCAGCGAGGTCATTCGACGTGGCGGGCAGCGTCCCGATGAAGATGCCGTGCGTGACGAAGACGGCTTGCTCCTTCTGACCATAAGCGCCTTGCGGGGCGAAGATCAGATTCGCTTCGTCGCCGGCGGACAGCGCGTCCCAGTTCTGCGGATACTGAAAAGCGAACGAGCCATCGCGCGCCTGAAACTGCTTGAAGGACGGCGCGGGCAACTGCGGGCGGTTGTTCGGCTCGATGTCGTTCGGATCGCGTGGTCCCGTGCGCGCCGGCTCGCGCGTGGCGGCGAGCGACGATGACGCGCGACCGCCGGTGACGCGCGCCTTGATCTGCTGAAACTCGTTCGTGTCGCGCACCGGGTTTTTGCTCATCGGCAGCGACGCGAGCGCCGCGCTGATAGCCGCGACGCGGTTGCCGGGGTCTGGGTGGTCGCTCAAAAATTCCGGCACGCGCTGCCCGCCGCGCTCCTGCAATGTCTGGAAGAAGCCGGCCATGTCGCGCGGGTCATAACCTGCCTCGGCCATGATGCGTGCGCCTTCGAGGTCGGCCTGCGTCTCGGCGGTGCGCCCGAACCGCAGCAGCAGCATGTTTGCGCCCGCGCCGCCGATTGACTCGACAACGCGGCTGATGTCTGGAGACTCGCCGCCCCCGGCAATCGCTCCGAGCACACCGAGTCCGGCTTTCGCCAGATACGCCTTCGACGCCTGATTCGTGCCGTGGCGCAGCGAGACGTGCGTAATTTCATGCGCGATGACGCCCGCTAACTCGCCTTCGTTCTTCGCCGCCGCTATCGACCCGGCGTAAACAAAGATGAAGCCGCCGGGCAGCGCGAACGCATTGACGTCCTTCGTCGCGACGACGTTGAACTGATATGGAAACTTGTGGCCCGACGCACGCGCGGCCAGCTTCGCCCCTAACTGCCGAACGTAATTAACGGTCGCCTCGTCGCGCATCAATGGCACCTGCCGCGCGATTTCTGTCGCCGAACGCTTTCCGAGTTCGACATCCTGCTCCGGACTGAAGAGGTTGAAACCGGGACTGAAGTGCGGGGCCGAGCGCGCCGCGCCGCCCCTTCCGACGAGCGTGCCGTCGCCCCCACCGGAGCCGCCCGACAGCAGCCCGCCGCAGGAAACCAATTGCCCGACCATCAACGAAATTGTCGATATGAACAGTAATCTTCGTCGTCCGCGCATAAGTAAACATTCCCCCAAGCAGAATCTGTGTGGAGCGCTCCGATAATTATTTTCAGGAGAGCGGTTATCTTAGACTATGGCTTCATCTATTCGCCACTGCAATTCGACTACGGTAATAATGCCTCGGTTACTGGGTGAGGTAGCACAGACTTGCGGTCTGTGGATGCCGCCATATCACAGACTGAAGTCTGTGCCACTATAGCTGTTTGCAATTGCGTGCGACCGTTTAGAGGCGGG
>JACDEG010000672.1 GCA_013816505.1 Pyrinomonadaceae bacterium
CCCCCGCCTCTAAACAATCGTCAACTCAATGTCGTTGAAGTCAAGGGTTAGAGATTAATTCCGTACTCAGACTACCGACCACCGTTTTCCCTTTTCATCATTTTCCCTTTTGCCCCTCCTTCTAACGCCCCGGCCAATGTTTGCACCGGCGCTTTAACGACGCGCGTATTGTAGCGTTCGATGTATGCGTGGCGCGCGGGCGTCATCGGATAGCTTTCGGGCGCGGCGTACGGGTAACTCTTCATCCCCTTGAACGGTAGCGGCGCGACCTGGTCGGGACTCGCCGAATTGATGTCCATCTCTTTGCTGTAGCCTTCAGCGTAGAGCAGAAACGTCCGCGTCCATCCGTCGGGAAGCTTCGGAAGTTGTGTCGCGTCGAAGGCAATTGAAATCTCATCACCGGGGCGCGAGATGACGAACATATCATCGACGCCTCCGAGCAGTTCGCGCACATCGCCCTCGCGCGTGTAGCGACCGGGGAATGTTTTCCACGGCGACGTGGCCGAGACGCGCTCGTAGGTGTAGCCGTATGGCTCGCGACCGTCGGGCGTCGCTTCCGCCGAGAAGCCGCGCCAGCGAAGGTTGGCGACCGTCGGTTCAAGCCGCGTCAGTTTCGTCGCAAATTTCCCGTCCGATGTATCCACCAGAATCTGATCCCAGTAGATACGCATGTTGGTCACGATCCGCACTTCGCGACTCTTCGACAAGAACTTGCCGGTCAGGTCAACTGTCACCGTCTGCGGGCGCCCGACCGGGACGCCGATGTCTTCAATGACGGTCTTCCAATTTCCCCCCTCGTCTCTGACCTGCAACTTAGGCAGCGCGAGCGACAATCCGCCTTGCGCGGCGGCGACGTTGTCGCTTGAAAATGCATAGTCCGTCCACCCGGTCATCAACAACAGCGTGCGATTTTGAGGGATGAAGGATGAGGGATGAGGGATGAAACTTCGCTTGGAAGACTCGTTGGTTTTACTTTCATCCCTCATCCCTCCGCCCTCATCCCTTCCTAAGTCGAGCGTCAGCGTGTGCTCGTCGGCGTAGCCGCGGATGCGGTGCAGGCGGAAGTTGTCGGGGTACTTGCGGTCAACATCCTTGATGCGCGCGAGCACATCCTCGCCTTTGTCATCAATCGCCGACACAGGCAGTCGCGCGTCGCGTGTCGCGTAGAGTCTGAAAGTTGACGACGTGGAATTCCCCAAGCCTTCGTTCGGATAAACCTCGACACCTGCGGGGTGCGCGACCGCGACGAGTTGCAGGCGATCCATGAAGACTGCTTCTTCGAGTTCGTTCGTGACGCGAATCTCGTAGCGCCCGTGACGCGGTTTCAATTGGTCGCTGCGAATACGGACGTACTCGTCGGGGTCGGGCATCGCGCGGACGCCGGGTGCGACCCAGTAGCCGAGTTCGCCGCCGCCCATGAAGTCGGTGATGAACTCGAAGCGCTCGCCGTTCCACGCGAACAGATACGGGCACGACGAAGGCTTGCGGTCGAGTTCGATGACGGTCAAGCTCAATGCATTCGGCGGTGGGACAGGTTTCGTGTCGCCGGCGCGGGCGGTCGCGGTGGCGGGCGATGTGATTTCGGTTTCCGCCTGGACGATGCCGGCGGGCCAGATCACGCGCACCGCGTCGGTCTGTGTGCGCTGACCGAGGCCGAACACGATGTCGGCGGGCGCGGGCGCGGGCGTCGCGGAATAGGTTTCGAGTTTCTGTTGGAGGCTCCCCGCGCGGGCTTCGATTTTCGAGGCGATGCCGCTGCGGTTGCTCACCTTACCGGCGAGGCGCACGCGCACCGAGCGGTTGCGGTTGCCACCCTCGTTACTACCGATGATGGTTTGGCCTGACGCGGAGCGCGTGACTAAATCAACGTCGCCGTCACCGTCCACATCACCGGACGCGAACGCGCGCGCCACCTCAATCTTCCACAACGGAGTTGCCGCATTCGCATCCGCAGCTTTACTAACCTTCTGCCACCCTGAGCCGATGTTACGCCAGACTGACACGCCGTCGCCCTGCATTGTGACCAGATCGAGCAGGCCGTCGTTGTCGTAATCAAGGAACTGCGCGGCGTGATTTCGCAACGTGGGAGAAGCGGCACGCGGCGTGTTCTCAACGATGCGGAAACGTCCCTGCCCGTCGCTCATCGCAAAGACACCAGCGTTACTCAATTCACCGAAATAGAAATCCGTGTAACCATCTTTGTTCACGTCGCCCGCCGCCGCCGAAGTAAAGTTCCAGTCGCGCCCCTTCGCATCAATTCCGACCTCGGCGGCAACGTCGCGGAACGTGCCGTCGCGCAGGTTGCGATGAAGCGCGGGTGGCGCGCCGAAGTTGACGACCAACAGATCGACGTCGCGGCGGTTATCATAATCCGTCGGCACGACCGCGACCGCGTGATTGTCGGCGGAGCCGCCGATTTTGGCCGACGCCGTGTAGTCCACAAACGTGCCGTTGCCGTTGTTGCGCAGCAGCATGTGCGGCGCGCCGGCGAAGTTTTTCGGGAAAGTTGATGCGCCGTTTGCGCCGGCCTGCTGCGGCTTCGCGAGGTCGGCAAGTCCGGCGATGAAGATGTCGAGGTCACCGTCGTGGTCAGCATCGACGAACGCGGCAGAGATTGAGAGGTGCGGGTAAGCAGAAATCTTCGCCGTCGCGGTCACGTCCGCGAAACGCCCGTTGCCTTCGTTCCGGTAGAGCGCGTTCGCGCCGTAACGCAGCACGAATAGGTCGGGCTTCTCATCGTTGTCGAAGTCACCCGCGACTGCACCGATCCCGACGCCACTTGTCTCTTTGCTGAACGCGCCCGATTGCGCCGTCACGTCAACGAACTTGCCCGCGTCGTTACGATAAAGCTTCTGCGCCGAAGCCGAGACTTCGAATAAATCGAGGTCGCCGTCATTGTCGAAGTCAAACAGCGTCGTGCCGCCACCGAGCGACGCCACGAGATTGTTCTTTGCCGGGTCGTTGAAGTCCGCGCCCTTAACAGTCTGACCGAGTCCGACCCCAGAAGAATTTCTGCCCGCTCCTCCGCCCGCCGCCG
>JACDEG010000209.1 GCA_013816505.1 Pyrinomonadaceae bacterium
CAACGGATGCGTCCACGCCGCCCGCGGCCGAGGAGGTGTGCTCCGCTGCTGAGAGAAGTTGCGGGAAGGATTCGTCCGTCTCCGGGAGTTCGGGCGTCTTCAAGAGTTCGAGAGGCTCTGGGAAGCCAGGCATCTCCGGAAGTTCGAGCGTCGAAGGGAACGGCCCACGATTGGTGTCGGCTTGACCGTCCGTGTCGCTCGGAGCCGCAAACGATGCCGGCGATTCGGGGTGCGCCGAGGAGTCTGACTCCGGAAACCATTCGGGTGCGCCGTCGGCGGGCGATCCGGCATTTGGTGAAAAGGTCGGCGAGTGTTCTTCGATAGCGCGTTCGCCAACGCTCGGCAACGGAATCTCGCTGGCCGCCGCGAAGTCCGGCAGCGTAAGAACCGAGTCCACGGTGAGATCATCGGCGGGCGCGAAGAAGTCGCGCGAAGTGTCGGCGAATGAAGTGTTGGCGTGCGGACGCTCGGTTGCAGGGGGGACCGGGCGCGGCGAGTCACATGCCTCCCGCGACGGGGTGGGAAGTTGTGCGACCTGCTCGTCAGGCATCGACACCAGCGAATCCGTCGTCGTGTCCGGGTCGGGCAACGACAGCACGTCTTCGTCGAGGGCCTCCATCATTTTTGTCTGAAGTTCGTCGTTCAAGTTGTAAGTCCCTAAGTCGAAAACCGTCTCATGCGCCGCGAAGCTCTGCCCCCCGCGGCTCAAGCTCCCGCCGTCGTCCGCCGCCATGTCGGGATACTCGGCGAGGCCGAGCCGGGGCGAGTGGTTGATCAACTTTTCGTCGGTATCGTTCATCGTCAGTTTCGGCGCGCGGGTGGACTGGCCTTTCACCCATCGGTGAAAGACCTCCAGAAAGGCGCTCTCCTTTATTCGTCGGAGTGTGAACCGGGGCCGTGGTTCACTTAACAGGGCAGACAACCGTGGTGGGAGTATTGCGGGGCGCGAGGAGCCTGGCTAGTTGAACCTGGTTAGATAAGTTCGGTTAGATGAGTTTGGCGACGGCGGCGACCAGCGCCGCGTTGTCGAAAGGCTTCGTCATATAGTCGTCCGCGCCCTGCTTCATCCCCCAGAATTTATCGCTCTCCTGATTCTTGCTGCTCAGCAACATTACTTTGATGTCTTTAGTTTCGGGCGCGGTCTTGATTTGGCGGAGCGCCTGATAGCCGTTCTTCTTAGGCATGATGATGTCGAGAATCGCGAGGCTGGGACGTTCGCGCGTGGCCTTTTCAATGGCCTCTTCGCCGTCCACCGCGGTGATGATCTGATAACCCTGATCCTTCAGTGCGTCCAGTACCAGCCGCATCTCGGTCGGGCTGTCGTCGGCGACAAGAATAGTTTTGGCCATTGTCTTAAAGTCTCCTTAGCTTTGTACACCGCTCGTCGCGCGGTGGAGGTCGTTGAGGAAAAACTGGCACGCCTCATTTATTTCGGTCATCACCGAAGCTGACCGGAAGCAGGCCGTCAGTAAAGCGAAGTAGGATTCGATGATGCCGGTCAGCAGCGCGCCGGCATCGGCGAGCGCGTGCGTGCGGTTCGCGCCGGCCGCGTCGGAGTAGAGGCTGACGACCGCTTTGACGTTCAGGCGGTTGTCCGGTGAGGTGAGCGCAGCGGCAACCGGGTACCGCGGGGCGGCCGCGCGGAGCAAACTCGCCAGTGAATTTTGAGAGGCCATTTTATCGAGCGAGGTTTCGGATAACGCGGCGACCTGGTTGACCATCACAGCCATGATTTGCAGCGCGGCGGCGGGGCGCTTCTGCGAATTGGACAGTTGCATACACAAATGCTCAAGCTCAGAAAGCAGCAGCAGCATTTCGTTCTCCAGGTTGCTGTCGCGCTCGATGTCGACCTTACGCAACTCCGGGCGCGGCGGCATCTGTTTCATCGCGTGGCTCGCGTCGCGCGCCATCTCGTCGATGCGCCGCATGCCTTCCATCAGCAGTTGATCCCAGCGCATCGCGACCGACTGGTGCGGGATGTTGATCTCGTTATTCGTGCGGAACGACCCGTCCGCCCATGACAGCAGATGGTAGACGGCTTCCTCGCCCTGCAGCGCGCCAACCGCAGCGTGGACAATCTCGCCCTTGTCAAAATAGATCATCCCCTGCTCGCTGGAGCGCTTTAGCGTCAGCCCGACGCGGCGCCGTTCGAGGCAGATGATCTGCATGATGTTGGGGAGGCTCATGTCCTCAAGATTACCTTCAATCGCCATCGCTCTTAACCAATCCTCCTCGGATTACTAGGCCGGGCGCTTGCAATACTCGTTGACGGTGTGGATCAGGGTTTCGGGGTCGAACGGCTTCGTCATGTACGCCGTCGAGCCGGCGACGCGCCCGCGCATCTTGTCGAAGAAGCCATCCTTGCCACTCAGCATCACGACGGGCACATGCTTGGTGGCCTCGTTGCTTTTAATCAGCTTGCAGAGTTGGTAGCCGTCGAGGCGCGGCATGTTGATGTCGAGGAGGACTAAGTCCGGCACCTCTTCCTGCAACTTCGTCAGCGCCTCCATGCCGTCGCTCGCGGCGACGACGCGGTGACCGTGCTTCTCCAATTTGATCGTGACCAGCTTGCGCACCGTCGGGCTGTCATCGACGATCATCACGATGGTTTGCTCGTTTCGCCCGCGCTCCTGATGCTGGCCGACACGCGCGGCGGCGACGGCCTCCGCCACTTGTCTCGCGGAAAGCTCCGCGACGGCTCGGCGCAGTTTTTCATCAGCGGGGTTTAAACGCAGCGCCGCTTCGAGGTGGGTGAGTCCGTCAGCGGTCTGCCGCAGGTTCAAGTGGGCTAGTCCGAGGCAATGTTGGAGACGCCAGTCATCTTCCTGCGTGGCCGTTACCAGTAATCGCGCGATGGCCTCACGCATCTTCGGCACATCGACTTGATGATTGCCGGTCAGCGCGTCGAGGTCGTCGAGGGCGAGCACCGCACCGCACGCCCGGCATGCGCGCCGCTCTTGGTCGAGGGAAGTTCGGGCGTCTTCGGCGTCTTCGGCCAGACATAAGGGACAGTGCCACGTCGGCGCGGCCAATTGCGCCCGCAGCGCGGAGAGGGCGGCGGCGGCGCGTTCATTCGCCGGATTGATTTCCAGCACGATCTCGTAGCAAGAGACTTTATCGAGTGGCTCATCGGTCAGATAGGCCTGCCAAATCCAGCCTTCTTCGAACCGCGGGTCGTGACCGAGCGCGTCCTGTAAAGTGGCGCGCGCCTGTTCGCGGTCGCCCGCTTTGGAGGACGCGGCGGCCATCTGCAGCAGGGCGCGCGCAAGTTGTTTCGACGATGTGGCGCGCAGCGCGAGCGCACGTTCGTTCGCCGGGTTGAGTTGCAGCACGCGCTCGACGTAAGCGAGCCTATCCTGCGGCGACTCGGCGACCGAGGCCAGCCACAGCCACCCGAGTTCGTTCGTCGGGTCGTGCTCGGTGGCTTGCAGAATCAGGTAGTACGCTTCGCCGCGGTCGCCCGCTTTGGCGGCCGCCGCGCCTTTGTGCAGCAGCGTCTTGAAAAGGGACTTCTTCGCCGCCGCCGCCCACGCGAGCGCGTGCTCGTTCGTCGGGTTTAACTCCAGCACTTGATTGAGGTAGTTCAGACGTTCGTCGAGCGGCTCGGTGACGGACGCAAGCCAGAGCCAGGCTATCTCGCTGCGCGGATTCTGTTCCGCGGCCTGGCCGAGGAGTTGGCGGGCCAGTTCTTTGTCACCCCGCTTCGCGGCGGCCACTCCGTCGTGCAGCGAGGAGGTCGGGGTCGATTGGATGGTGGCTTGTTCGATCATTATGGCTTCCGACTGTACCTTTCCGTTACCGTGTCGTGAGGTGGCCCCGTGCGCGGCGAATACCATCCCTCGGTGTTAATGTCCGGCGAAGTTTGCTGTGAAGGTGGGTGCTGCGGTTACTGGTGATGAGAATATGGTGTCGCTGGGGTGAGTGTATATTGTGGGTCCCACGGTGAAATCCTCGTGGGAAAATGGTTGACGGTGCGGCGCACTACGAGGCTGGCGTGCACACTCGCCATAGTTCTTACGGAAGGAAACACAGCAAGGGCCGTGCCGACATAAAAGCAACCTACGATTTGCAAACGGTTATGTCATTTAAGGTTTGACGAAACGGGCGCGTCCGGCGTCCCTATCGGTGCCGTGCCGTGAAATGTCTGGCGACCGACCGCTGCATAGCCGCTCGTGGAAACAATCGTTTCCGCGGCGCGGCGAAAGGCACGCGGCGAACCGCTCTGTTGGCTATCCAATCTGTTACCGGGGACGACACCGTGCACGGCGCCGACGGGCGAACGCTTGCCGGCGGAATGCTTCCGATCATCAGCGAAAATGGCCTTACCAGTCTTCTATCCGCGCGCCGCACATATGTTGCAATGCGTCTGCCGGTGGCTGGGCATGGAAACGGCGTGCCGGTGAGCGTGCCGCGGAGCCTGGCGACCGCAGAGCGGTCGCCAGTTTGGTCGACGTGTGTTCAGCTTGACGACTCGGTCACCTCCGGTCGTCTCGAAAAAATGGTCGCGGCACCGGGCTTACGTCGGCGGCTCGCGGCCGGTATTCCACGGCGGGCGGAAGCGTGGCGGCGTCGGATGGCATGCTCCGAGCGTGTGTTGCTGAGAGACATCTGGCAAATTTTGTTAGTCACGAAGTGACAATTATGGGCAGCCATCGCCGGCGGTGCTTTGATTCAGCGCTCTGAACTGTAAGCTTATGGTAAGCGTTCAGCGATCAGCATTCAGCGGTCAGCCAGTCATGCGCCGCGCCGGTCATTCAATGGCGCGCCTGGTTCAGCGAGAGCGAAAGGCCCGCGCGCTGACTTTCGTTTTAGCTAATTGCTGATCGCTGACTGCTGAACGCTTACAGTTTATGTAAGATCGGGCGGGGCGAGCGACAGGTTCACAGCGAGAGGGTACAAAGGTCACCCCAAGCACACAGAGGGTCGAAACTCTGTGCTCTTCGGTGATCCTTCCGTGCCTCTGTGTGATAGCCGACTGCCGCCACCCTCCGACCCGAAGACCATGCGCAGCTTGGTATGACATGAAGCAACAGAGAATCATTCACCGTGATTCGCGCCCACTGTCGCGCCCGCGGCCCATCTTTTTCTTCCGCACTTAAGGATTGAAGACAAAATACATTCACCGCTCGCGGACGCTGAGGACGCCGAGCATAACCCAGCTTGTCACCTGATTGATGATGCTGTCTTTGATTTCTCCGCGCCCTCTCGCGTCCTCGGCGGTGAAATGCTGGGAAGTTATTTAATTCGTAATCCTTAAGTCAAAAAAACAGGGGCGACCTTAATCAGGCCGCCCCCGCGCGATGATGGTTAGTGAACTGAGTCTGGCGTCGTACCGCTTAATAGTTTAGAGCGCGCCGTCCGCCCACGAATAGCCGGGGCGCGGCCAGATGGCGTAGGTATGTCCGGGGCCTTGCAGGTTAACGAACAGCGTCGCGCCGTTCGGGCTGAAGGTTGCGCCGGCGAACTCGCTGCCTTCCTGTCCCGGCACGACGTTCTTCGCGAACTGGAAGATTTGTCCGTCCTGTGTCAATCCGTGGACGAACTCTTCGCCGCTGCCGTCCTCGCACAGCACCAACCCGCCGCGCGGGCTGACACAGATGTTGTCCGGTGAATCGAGCACATCGGCGCTCGGCGATTCGAAGATCAGCTTCAAGTAACCCTCGGTGTTGCTCACGGGCGCGAACTCCCAGACCTGCCCCCGGCCAATGTTGCCGCCGTTCGTTGAAGTGAAGAAGATGCGGCCGTCGCTGTACCAGCAGCCTTCGAGCCGCACGAACAGCGCCGCGCCGAGCGCACGACCCTGCGCGCCGACCGATGTCGCGCCGCCCTGCAAGTCCGGATCGGGTTCACTGATCGGCACCCAACTGGCGAGCAGTTGTTGACCACGCGTCTGGCCAGTGCGTGTGTCGTAGTTGGCGACGCCGTTGACGCGCAGCATCTGCAACCGCCCGCCGGCGGCGAGGTTGCCCGGCTGATTCGGGATGAAGCGGAAGAATCCGGCGGGGCCAGCATCTTCGGTTTGATAAACGATGCCGGTCGCCGGGTCGACAGCGACCGCTTCGTGAGAGAAGCGTCCCATCGCCTTGAGCGCGACCGGCACTTCTTCACCGAGCGCCGTGACCGAAACCTCAAAGTTATAACCGTGATTCTTGCTGAAAGAAGCGTTGGCGTTCTGCGTCGTTTCTTCGCTGCTGATCCATGATCCCCACGGCGTCAGCCCGCCCGCGCAGTTTCTGACCGTCCCGCTGAGGCTCGCGAAGTCGTAGGCTAAGAGGCGCGTCACCGGGTCGACGATCAATGTGGTCGTGCCGCCGGCCGCCGTCGGGTCGTAGGGCAAGCCGCCGTAGGCGGGGCCGCCGCCAAGCTCGTGATTGCGGACAAGGTAGGTCATGCCGTTTAAGTCGAAGGCCGCCATCCCATCGTGCGCGCCGGGAGTCAGCCGACCGTCAGCCATTGGTGCCCCGGCCTTGCCGATGACGGTGTATTGAAAGCCCTCCGGCAGCCACAGCAACGTCTCGCCGGTGTTGTTCGTTTGCTTCGGGACAAGCGGGCCGTAGTCGCCGGCGAGCGTTGCCGTCGGTGCGCGCGACGCCGCGCCGACGGCGAACAGATCGGCGCGCGCCACCAGAGATTCAAAAGCTAAAGCCGCGCCGCCCGCCATCGCGGAGGCGCGGAGGAATGATCGTCTGTCGAGTGTTCCCACGGTAGTCTCTCCTTAACTGTCAAAAAAAGCAGTCGTGTCGCTTCGCTGCGAAGCAGGTTGGCAGCAGGTTTCGGAGTAGGCTTCGAAGCCAAATTCCTTACGCGAACCTCTGTAGTTTCGGCGCGCCAGCGCCGCGCGGTCGGGCGGGCTTCCGCCGGAGGTCGCTCTGGTGGCGGCGTGATGTCAGAAAGTTCGCTGGTGAAATATATGGTAACGTAAAAATCAATCGACCGCGCGATTGAGTGTGCGTGATCAAAGCTGCTTGCCGGAATGTATAGCGAAGCGCTGTTAGCGGATGATTAAGCGGACGTGAATCTTGTATTACATCTGACGTTCGGGAGGGCGTGCCGGGAGGAGTGTTACGGTTTGCTGGAAGGTCGCCACCAGGTCGCGCGAAGAGTTTACGAAAAGTTCAATCGGAATTAACTGCGCGGCAAAGGGCCGCCGGTAGCTTCGTGCCGCATCTCGAAATCACTATTGCCGAGTCAGCGCCGAGCACTCTCGTCGACCCGCGCCGCTCGATGCCGGAAATCATCATGCGACGCGCGCCGTTTGAGGACCGTCAGGTGTGGCGAGGCGTTATCAAAACTTTCAGCGAGAAAAGGTCAAGAGAAAAAGACAATGGTTTACTCACGTCAGATTTTGCAACGCATTTTATGCCGGGGATTAGTCGCCGGGTTCGCGCTCGTCGTGATGGTGTGCGGCGCGTCCCTCGGCGAAGCGCGCGCGGCGATGCTCACCAGCAGCCTGCCGCCGTACAACGGCCCATTCCAGCCGGTCGGCGGGGCGACCTTCAACGTCGGCACGCTCGCATTCGCGATCCCCGCCGGTGAACAAATCATTACGGCAACCATCACGGGGACGTTCGGTAACACGGCGGCCTTCAGCACTGCGCCGGTCACGCTGCGGCTGGACGGGTTGCAAATCGCTCAGTGCTTACCCGGGGCGCCGTGCAATACGGGGAGTTCCGCGAGCACCACGAATTGGAGCTTTACGCTTAACGCGGCGAACTTCTCGCTGCTTACTGATGGTGCGGCGGTGTTGACGGCGACGCAGGACGGGTTGGGCGCGATCCGCCTCGGGTCGACGGTATTGGAGGTGAGGACCGGCGTGATTCCCGAACCGGCGACGTTGCTGCTGCTCGGAACTGGACTCACGGTCTTAGCGGCGAAGGCACGACGTCGCAGCCGGTAGCTAGGTTGCTGTTCTAACTGATCGAGGGTTGTCTCGAACTCAGTGTCGAGTGGGGTGGGAGTCAGCTTTCACACAGAAGACACCGAAGAGTTGATGCTCTTCTTCGGTGTCTTCTGTGTCTTCATCTGCAATGCCTTTTGCGTTAAATCAATTGACCGTCGTCATGCTTAAGCCCGTCGATTCACGTGCGCTCGTAATTCGTACCATACGCTTCGGTGACGATGCGCATGATCCGCCGTTCGTGGTAGCGCGTCGCGAAATACCAGACGAGGTAGATCAAATGCAGCAGCGACCACGCAATCAGCGCCGGGAAGTAGTAGTCGATGATGGGAAACTCGCGCGCCAGCGCCGGCAGCAACTGCCACGCGCGGTACGCGGCGAGGAAAATCGCCGACGCGCCGAGCACCCAGAAGTGAATCGTGATGAAGCCGATGAACGTTTGATCGGCGCGCAGCGGAACGCCGGCGAACTGTGGCCCGGCCAATGGGAAAAGGTAGTCCGCCTCGATGCGGTGCGCGATCATGACGTCATCTTGCATCAGACGGTTGATGCGTTGCTCGATGCCGGTCGCGTAGATGCGCGCGAAGACGACGTAGGTCAGGAAGTAGGCCGACTGAACGCCGACGTAGATGACGAAGAACGGTATTAACAGAGCCGTCGCGCGCAACGCCTCGGTCATGCTCGCCATCGTCATCAGCACGAGAAAGACGACGGCGAGGACGATCAGTTTGTAGAAAAGCTCGGAGTACTTGTAGAGCATCGCGCGCATCCGCTCCAGTTGCGCGTGGAGCACCTGCATGCGCGTCTCGACCAAAACATTTTCAGACACCACCGGCTCAGTTGACATATGTTGTTATTCCTTCGGTGTCGTCGGGTAGACCATCGTCAGTGGGTCGGGCAGGGGGATGCGGCGAATCTGCCCGTCTTTGGCGATCTTCGCGAGGGAGTGTTGCGGTTTGTCGGGGTTGCCTTTGGTGATGTCGTCGACGTTGCCGACGACGAGGACGACGATCTTGTCGGGTTGCAGGTATTTCTGTGCGACACGCTGCACATCGTCGGCGGTCACGGCCTTGGTGCGGTTGCGATACTCGTCCCAGTAGTCGATTGGGCGCTTGGTGTATTCGTCCTGCGCGAATGTGCCGGCGACCTGCTGGGCGGTCGCGAAGAAGCGCGGGAAGACTTCGATGGCCGAGTTCTTCGCCGTCTCCAGTTCTTCGGGTGTGACCTTCGTCGTGCGGACGCGGTTGATCTCTTCCATCAAGATGTCAATCGCCTGCGCGGTCGAAGCGCTCTTCGATTGGAACGCGGCGACGAAATCACCGGGGTAGTAAACGCCGAGGCCAAAGTTGGAGCCGGCGCTGTAGGCTAAGCCTTCGTCTGAGCGGACGCGCGACATGATCCGCGAAGTGAAGCCGCCGCCGCCGAGGATGTCGTCCATGATCGAGAGCGCGTAGCTGTCCGGGTTGTCGCGCGTCGTACCGACGTGGCCGAGGCGCACGCGACCCTGATTCGCGTCTGACTTGTTGACCGTGTAGACACCGGCGACCGGCGCGAACTTTGGCTCCGGCACGGCGGGCACCGCGGTCTTGTCAATCGGCCAGTCGCGCATCGCTGCTTCGAGCTTCGCCACCATCTCGTCGGTTTTGAAGTCGCCGGAGACGGCGAAGATGAACCCGCCGGGGTGAAAATACTTTTTGTGAAATGCATTCATCTCGTCGCGCGTGATCGACTCGATTGAAGCCTTCGTCGATTGCTTCGTCGAGAAGTGGTCGGAGCCGCGCATCAGACGCGCCCACTCCCGCCCTTCAATCGAAGCGGTGTTGTCATTGCGCCGCTCCATCTGCTGAAGTATCTGGCTCTTCGCGAGCGCGAGGCGGTCGGCTTGAAAGCCGGGGCTTTTCAGCATCTCGAAGAACAGCGCGAGGCCCTGGTCGACATCTTTGGCGAGGCAGTTGAGGTTCGCGTTGCCTTGCGT
>JACDEG010000210.1 GCA_013816505.1 Pyrinomonadaceae bacterium
CGTGCGAAGTGCTCGACCGCAACGCCATCGAAGCAGTCGAATCTGAGTTCGCGTTCGGATTCGGCCCTGATGCCGGAGCACTTCTTCTCGTCGCGGTCGACGGTTCGGTGGAAGAGGTCGAACGCTCCGCGCGCGTCGTCGAGAGTGTGGTGCGCGAAGGCGGCGCGTACGACGTTCTCCGCTCCGAGACGCGCGCCGAAGAAGACCGTTTGTGGGATGTGCGGCGCGCCCTCTCGCCTTCGATCAAAAAGTTTGGGACGTTGAAGTTTAACGAAGACGTGGTGGTGCCGCGCTCGCGCGTTCCGGATTTAATCGAGGGGGTGGTCGAGATCGGTCGCCGCCACGAAACGTTCGTCGTCAATTTCGGACACCTCGGCGACGGCAATATCCACGTTAACTTCATGTGCGACCGCGAAGACACGGAAGCCGTCCGCCGCGCGCGCGTCGCCGTCGGCGAAACCTTCGCGCTCTCAGTCGCACTTGGCGGCACGATCAGCGGCGAGCACGGCATCGGCTACGTCAAAGCCCCCTACTTAGAAATGGCGCTTGGCGCGCCGACCATCAACGCGATGAAGCGCATCAAAATTGCCCTCGACCCAAACGGCATACTCAATCCGGGAAAGATGTTTGTATGAATTTGCGATTTTAGATTTGCGATTGAAAAGAAGCATCGGGCAATGAGCTTTTTGTCTTAAGTCGCAAATCGGCAATCGCCAATCGAAAATCCTGATGCTTTCAACTCTCATCGAGGTACAGCGATTGAAGCGGCTCGACCGCACGGGTTGGGTCTTGCGCGGACTCGCGCCGGGTGCGGAGTCGGTCGCGGCGCACTCTTACGGCGTTGCGTTGACGGCGATGCTGCTGGCCGACGAAGTTCGCGAGCGGGGTATGCCGGTTGATGTCGAGCGTGTCATGCGGCTGGCGCTGCTGCACGATCTGGCCGAGGCGAAGACCGGCGACATGCCGCGCACGGCGGCCATCTACTATAGCGTTGAGTCGCGCACGAGGGCGGAGCGCGCGGCATTCGACGATGTGATGCGAACTCTCAGCGCGTCGCTCAGTAACTGTTACAGTAAACTGCATGATGAGTACGAAGCACGGGACAGCATCGAGTCGCGGCTCGTCAAAGCGGCGGATGTGATTGATTTGCTGGCGCAGGCGTTGCAGTTCGAGCAGTCCGGCGCGCGGGGCTTGGGCGAGTTCTGGGAGGGCGCGGAGGAACGTGACTTCGGCTTGGAAGGTGCGGCGCGAGAGATCGTCGGCGGAATGATCCGCACGCTCGTCGCCGCGCGTCGCGGATGACCCACGGCATCATTAGGAAGGCAACAGTAAAGAGTTTTCAGTTTTGAGCTGAAAACCGAAAACTCTAAACTGAAAACTCTTTAAGGATCGCGGAGGATGGAGAACAGTTGTTAAAAGTATATTTGCTACACCTCGATGCAACGCGAACGATCTTTTATTCGGAGGAGCCGGAGCGAGGAGACGCCGAAGAGTCGGACGCGACGGTCGCGCCGCCGGGTGACGCGCGCGGGTGGGTGGAACATAAGTTCCAGAGCTTGCAGACGAAGCTGAACGAGTCGGAGCAGGGCATCGGTCTGCGGATGCGGCGCGTGTGGGAGTGGCTGCACCGTCGCACCTCGCCCGAAGAGGTTTTGCTCAGGCGCCTGCGTAACGTCTCATCGGTTGAACTGTTCCACCCGGCGACATTGACGGCGGAGCGGGCGGGCGAAATGTGGTCGGATTATCTCGCGCGTCGCCAACGCTACCACCGAATCTGGCTGACGGCCAATCTGCTGACCACTCCGGTGTCGCTGTTGCTGGCGCCGATTCCGGGGCCGAACATTATCGGCTACTGGTTTCTCTACCGCGCGATCTGTCACGTGCTGGCGCTGCTCGGCATTCAGCGCGCCCGCGCCGGCGGCGACTTGACGACGATCTTTCACGCCTCCGCCGCGCTCGACGAACCGCTTGCCGGATCGCATGCGGAGCACATCGCGCGTGTCGCCGCGGACTTCGGCTTGAGTGGTTTGGAAGACTACCTGACGCGCATTGCGGCGAAGGGCGTCGGTGCGCGTGACACACCACTTGCCGTCCCTTAAGTCGGGGCGTTGATGAAATCAAAATCCCTTCACAAGTTGAAGCCGACACGCCGGTTGAGGGCGACGCGCCGGGCGCGCGGACGTTGATCTCGCCTCGCGTTGACAAGGGCGAAGTGCGTTTGTTAGCTTCCGTGTTAATTTATTGTGAACGTTCTCTCTGGTCGAATTAATGAATCGGTGTTTCACTTTCTTGATGCTTGATTTTTCTTTTGCGAAGAAGCCATCACGGGCGCGCTTCTTGTCAGTTACGTTGTTACTCACGCTGCTGGTTGTGGGCGGCGGTTGCACGACCAAGAGCAAGGTGTCGGTGCCGCCGCTTTTGTCCCCGCTGGTTGAGGCCGACACGTCACGACTCATCGAAGAGATCAACCGCCTCGCCGCCGTACGCTCGATCCGCGGCAAAATCGACATCCAATTCCTCGACACGTCCTTCGCTGAATGTGGCGTCGCCGAAAAGTATCGAACGGCGGACGGCGAAGTGACCGTCCAGCGCCCCGGCCAGGTTTATCTGGTGATCCAAGCGCCGCTCGGCGTGGTCAAAATCGCCGAGATGACTTCGGATGGCGAGCGATTCCGCGTCGCCGTTTTTCAGGGCGACGAGAAGTATCGGCGTTTTGTGCGCGGGACGAACAACGCCGTCTATAAAAAACTGGAGAGCAATGGCAACACGCCACAAGTGGATTGCGGCGGCGACAGCGACAAGCAGAAGGCGGCGAGCATGCAGCGCGGAATTAGTTCGTTGTCGAGCCTGCGCCCGCAGCACTTTACTGACGCGCTGCTGATTCGCCCCGCTGCCCCGAACGAATCAAATGTGCTGTACGCGCAGACCGAGACTTTTGAAGAAGAGGCTGACACACGACCCGCCGCGAGAAAGAACGCGCGCCTGGTTCGCAGCTATTACGTGCTGGAAGAGTTTACGCCGGCGGGCACGGGGCGCGCCCGCGTGCTGCGCCGATTCTGGTTCGACCGCGTCAGCGAACTGCGTCTGGCGCGCCTGCAAACCTACGACGAGCGTGGGCAGTTGATGACCGACGTAGTCTACCGTGAGCCGAAAAACTTCGGCGCCGAAGGCCGTTACAAACTGCCTTCGCTGGTCGAGTTGACGCGCCCGCAGGATCGCTACTCGCTGCGCATCTCATACCAGACACCGGAAGCGGTCAAGCTGGATCAAGGGTACGACGGCGATGTTTTCGTCCTTCAGAATAAATCACAACTGCCGGAAGTCGACCTCGACGCAAAAAAGCCGTAGATGTCAGGTGCTTCGATGGCAGATGTCAGTCAATAACCAGCGACTGATCTTCGAGTTTCCAGCGTCAGACATCTAACATCCGACACAATATGTTTGACAGTCTTGTCGCCGCCAATATCCTCCAGCGCCCGGTGCGCGCGCTCGTCAGCGTCGCGGGGGTCGCGCTCGGCGTGTGCCTCGTGATGCTGTTCACCGGCCTGGCGCGCGGGATGTCGAACGACCTGGAGCGGCGCTCGTCCAACATGCGCGCGGAGATTCTCTTCACCCGCCCCGGCTCGAAAGAGTTGATGACTTCGACCGTCAACCTCAGCACGCGCTACGTCGAAGAGTTGGAAAGAATCGCCGGCGTCGAAGCGGCGGTGCCGGTCATCCGCTACATTTCGCAGGGCAGTCGCGGGTTCGGAATCGAGCAGGTCGAGGGCGTCGAGTGGGCGCCGTACGCTGCGATGAACGGGATGCGTCTGATCGAAGGGCGCGCGCCCGAAGGGAACAACGAAGTCGTCATCGACGAAACTAAAGCGCGCAACAACCGGGTCGGCGTCGGCGGCGAGATACAGATTTTCGGCAACCGTGCATACCGTGTCGTCGGTGTCTACAGCCCCGAATCGGGGGCGCGCATCAAGATGTCGCTGGCCGCGATGCAGGATGCGCTGGAGACGCCGAACAAGTGTTCGTACGTGCTGGTCAAATGCCGGGACGCGAACGAGCAGCGGGTCATCGCTGAGCGCATCGACGCGGCGCTGCCCGGTAACAAGATTCAGTTCACGAACGAACTGGTGCTGAACATCGAGAAGAGCATTCCCTACCTCGGCGTCTTTCTGCGGACGCTGGTCGGGCTGGCGGCAGTTGTCAGCGCGCTCGTCGTGATGCTCGCGATGTACACAACGATCACGGAGCGCACGCGCGAGATCGGGGTGCTGAAGGCGCTCGGCGCATCGCGCGGCTACATCATTTCGGTGATCGAGAAGGAGGCGCTGTTGATTAGCTTCCTCGGTCTGGTGATCGGCTTTGCCGTCTCTTTCATCGCCGGCCATCTGATTCACCGCACCTACGGCCTGGTCTTCGAGTACGGCTGGTCGTGGGCCTTGACGGCGGCGGCCATCGGCCTCGGCGGTGGTGCGCTCGGCGCGCTCTACCCGGCAATGCGCGCCGCCGGCCTCGACCCAGTCAGCGCGCTTTCATACGAATAACGAGAACTGAGTAAACACTCGTCACTCACTGCTCAACACGTATCACTCAGTACTCATCACTTAAAAATGCGGACGATCTTAAAAGCGGAAAACCTTCAGAAGACATATCGGGTCGGCAGCGTTGACGTGCATGCGTTGCGCGGCGTCTCGCTCGATGTCGAAGAGGGGGATTTTCTAGCGATCATGGGGCCTTCGGGGTGCGGCAAATCGACGCTGCTGCACTTGTTCGGCGGGCTGCTGACGCCGACCGCCGGGCGCATCGTGATCGACGACGAAGACCTGACCGCCGCGACCGACGCGCAGCGCACAGATATCCGCCGCCGCAAGATCGGGTTCGTCTTCCAGCGCTTCAACCTTTTTCCGACGCTATCCGCGGACGGCAACCTGCGCCTCGCCGAGCGGATTCACGCCGGGTCGAACGGTGCAGGCAACGCCGAGCGGCGGCGCGAAGTCCTGACCCTGCTACAGCTCGAAGACAAAATGCACCACAAGCCGCTGGAAATGTCCGGCGGAGAACAGCAGCGCGTGGCGCTCGCCCGCGCCGTCGTCACCAGCCCCGCGATCATTCTCGCCGACGAGCCGACAGGCAACCTCGATACTGAAAACTCCGCCATCGTCCTGAATATGTTTCAAGAGATGAACTACCGTTTCAACCAGACGATCATTATGATCACCCACAACCCGGAGGCGGCCGCGATGTGCCGCCGCATTATCCAGATGCGCGACGGTCAAATTGTTGCGCCAAACGTCGTTGTGCAGATATAATGCGTGGGGTCAGAGATTAGAGGCCGAAGGTTAGAGAAAGTTCTTAAGTAACCTTCAACCCTTACTCTCTGACATCTGTTATTTATGACATCCGTTTTCCGCATTTTCAAAAGTATCCTCTTTTGGTCACACGGGCGCAGCACGTGGCAGTACGACATATTGTGCGTGCTAATCCTTGCTTTCGTCTTTTTGACGCCGAAAGGCTGGTTCGATCAAGGCGAACTCAAGCGCCGGGGGTCGCATCCTAACGGCTCTGCGGCGGCGAGCCGACTGGTGATCTGGCCTGAGCGCATGCCCTTGACTGAGCCGGACACTCAGGACATTGAGCGGCGCGCGCGGATTGCCACTGGCCGCCCCAACGCGCGAGTCAAAGCGGTACGCGAAGTGCGTGACAGTGACGGTCGCACCGTCGCATATGAAGTTGACATCGAATAATCATTCACTATAATCGCCCGAATTTTATAGTACCGGGCCCAAGTCCCCCATTTTCTTAAGGAGTTTGCATGAAGAAGTTTGCGACGTTCGGAATTATCGCCGTGTTGTTATTGGCGGCGGTGGCCTCGACAGTATTTGTTCCCACGCGGGCCAGCGCGCAAGGCGCCGGTCTCGTCAGCTCAATCATTAACAAGATGGAACGTAACCGCAGGGATTTGAAGTCGCTGCGCGCCAGCATCAGCATGACGAAGTACAACGCGCAGATCAGGGACGAAGATCAATATAAAGGCGAGATGCGCTACCTGCCGGGCAGCGGTCGCAGTAACACCTCGGTGCGCGTCGATTGGCGTTGGCCGCAGCAGGAGACGCTCGCGGTCGCCGACGGCAAATACACGCTGGTCAGGCCACGCCTTAAAATGGCTTACGTCGGCGACGCGAATTCGAGCCGCAACAAAGTCAGCGGCGTGCTCGGTTTCGGCCTGAACGTGACGCGCCAGCAACTCTCCGCCGCCTACGAGCAGCCGCAGCTTCTCGGCGAAGAAACGCTCTGGGGTGGCATCAGCACTTACCACCTGAAACTGGTGCCGAAGAATCGCGCGGGCTTTAAGTACGCGGAAATCTGGGTCGACATGCAAGGCATGCCGGTGCAGACGAAAGTGGTCGACAAGAACGACGATTCAACCACTATCAGGTTGACCGACGTGCAGCGCAACCCCTCGCTTTCTGCCGACGAGTTCAAAGTCCAGCTCGGCTCGGATATTAAAATCGTGCGCGGCTAACGTTTTTCCATCACCCGATCACTTCACAAAAGGGTTCCGGCACGAGGGCGGTCGCTGGAACCCTTCGTTGTTTTATGGTGGATGGGGCAAGGCAGGCGCCTCGCGGCTTGCCTTCCGGCGTATTCCTTCGTATCTTTCGGTGCATATTCTGACAACGATGAGCGGCTCGCTGTAGATTTAAGCAGGCGTGGTCGCGGCCCGAGACGGACGCTTTGATGAAGAGAAGCACATTTCTCAAACTTAAATTGCGCGAAGCGAATTTCATTTCGCGCGGCCTCGTTTCCTCGAACCACCCTGTGCTGGCGCACATCATTCCGATGCGCCGCTGCAACCTCGCGTGCAGCTACTGTAACGAGTACGACAAGACATCTGACCCGGTGCCGCTCGAAGAGATGATTCGGCGGCTCGACAAGCTCGCCGACCTCGACACATCGGTCATCACCATCTCCGGCGGCGAGCCGTTGATGCACCCACGACTCGACGACATCATTCGCCACATTCGCCGCCGCAGGATGATCGCCGGCCTGATTTCCAATGGCTACTACATGACGCCGCAGCGGATCAAGCGACTGAACGACGCCGGCCTCGAATATCTCCAGATCAGCATCGACAACATCGAACCCGACGAGGTGTCGCAGAAGAGTTTGAAGATGCTCGACAAGAAACTGGGCTTCCTTGCGGAGCACGCCGACTTTCATGTGAACATCAACTCGGTGATCGGCGGTGGAATCAAGAACCCGGAGGACGCGTTGGTGATTGGCCGTCGCGCCATCGAACTCGGCTTCTCGACGACGGTCGGCGTGATGCACGATGGCGAGGGGCTGCTGAAACCGCTTGCCGAGCGCGAGCGTCGCGTCTTCTACGAACTGAAGGGACTCGGCAAGTCTGAGTATGCGCGGCTCGATTGGTTCCAGAACAACCTCGCCGACGGCAAGCCGAATGAATGGCGCTGCCGTGCCGGTGCGCGCTACCTTTACATCTGCGAAGACGGCCTCGTGCATTACTGCTCGCAGCAACGCGGCAACCCCGGCATCCCGCTCGCCGATTACACGATGGAAGATTTCCGGCGCGAGTACGACACCGAGAAGTGGTGCGCCCCGTTATGCACCGTCGCTTGCGTCCACAAAGTCTCAATCCTCGACAACTGGCGCGACCCACAGAAGCCACTCAACGCCCCTGTGTCCGACAAGACGGGCAAGCCGGACGCCGTCGGCGACATGCTGCGCGCCGAATAGTTCCCGCCAAGGGCCGTTAATAAACAGTAAGGCAAAAGTAAAAAGGTAAAAGGCAAAAGTAACAGCCACCGAAGAACAGATGTGAGATGCTGGATGTTAGCCCAGGACCTCGGTTCGTTCGTGTCATTTGTGTAATTCGTGGCTCATTCTTTTTCTTGATGTCTATCATCACGGGCTGGCACCGTTAGCGTGTCCGCTTTGACTCGCGCTTCGGCAATCGCGCAACGTGCATCAGGCAATGCCCGACGGCAGTCGCCGCCGTTTAGGAATGCCTGGTATCTCGCTATAGCCTCCGTCGGACGGCCTAACGTTTCAAGGGCAGCGGCGGTGTGGTAAGAAAGTTCGTCGTCCGGTTCGCCGCCGCGCGTGGCTGCTTGGAATTCGCTGAGCGCTTCGTTCCAGTGGCCCGACTCCGCGAGCGCGATGCCGAGCAGTTTGCGCGTGTGCGGATTCTCTTCGATGGTGAGCGCGGCCCGCAGTTCACGGATCGTCCACACGCGCTGTCCAGACAGTCTGGCCCGATTGGCGCGTGCCAGGTGCGCGTCCACGCCGTTGTAATCAAGATTAAAATAGAATGCTCCGAGCGCGAAGATGAGCATCGCGTAGAGTAGCGGGAGTGCCCAGCGCCACGTGCCGCGCGACGCCTCGCTATCGAGGGCGCTCGGCCGTCGACGGATGATGCGCGCGGCAAGGTAGAGCGGAAAGACGATGTGCGGAAAGAAGAGCGTGAGCAGCGTCCAAACGGCGACGGCAGGGCGGGCGTTACTGTGCCGTCGCGCGTCGGCGAGCATCCACGTCGAAAGAAGCGCGGCGAGCGCGAAGCCGGCCGGGCGCAGCCACTCGAAGAGCGCGCCGGAAGATATTTGCCACTGGAAATTCACTATGCGGTGTCCGGGTCCGCTCAAGATTCGGGCGGTGCTGGCGGCGGCACTTCATCAGCCTCGCCGATGGTGTGCAACTTCATCGTCCGCGATAGTCCGAGACCTGAGAGCTTGCCTGCCATGACCACAATCAATTCGTCGCGCTTGACGATCCCCGATTCGAGTAGCGCCCTTTCGCCGATGCGCATCAGGTCGTCGGTTTTATTGACCGGCGTGTGTGTGACAGGTTCGACCGACCAGATGAGCGCCAGTTCGTTCTGAACGCTCCTCGACGGGGTGAGCGCGACGATACGCTGTTCGGGGCGGAGCGCCGCGAGCCGCCGCGCCATCAGCCCCGACTCGGTAAAGACGGCGATGGTCTCCGCGCCCATCTCTTCGGCGGCGAACGCGGCGGCCTCGCAGAGCGCGCGGCTGAACTTGCCCGACTGCTTGCCCATCCACTTGCTGACTGCGCTTGACCCGGTCTTGCGTCCCGTCTCTGCCGACTCGATGATGCGCGCCATCGTCGCCACCGCCGGCACGGGGTATTGTCCGGTCGCCGTCTCCGCCGATAGCATCACCGCGTCGGAGCCATCCCACACGGCGTTCGCCACGTCGGACGCTTCGGCGCGCGTCGGCGTCGGACTGGAGATCATCGACTGCAACATCTGCGTCGCGGTGATGACGAACTTACCCGCCTGATTCGCCTCTTCGATTATCCGCTTTTGATAGACGGGGACGAGTTCGACGCTCGTCTCGACGCCGAGGTCGCCGCGCGCGACCATCACGCCGTCAGTCGCGGCGATGATCTCCGCGAGGTGGTCGATGGCCTCGGCCTTCTCGATCTTCGCGACGAGCGGGGCCTTGCTGCCGGCGGCGGCGATTAGCGATTTCGCCTCGACCACATCCTCGGCGCGGCGCACGAATGAGAGCGCGATATAGTCCGCGCCCTGGCGCACCGCGAACTGCAAATCGCGCCGGTCTTTGTCGGTGAGAGACGGTATTGGAAGCTGGATGCCGGGCAGGTTGATGCCTTTACGCTCGGCGAGCACGCCGCTGTTGATGACGCGGCAGATGAGGTCGGTCTCGTTGGTGCTTTCGACGTTGAGTTCAATCGCGCCGTCGTCGAGCAGCAGGCGGGCGCCGGGCCGCACATCGCGCGCCATGCCGGGGTAGTTGGTCGACACCTCGCGCGCATCGCCGACGACTGAGCGCGTCGTGATCGTGAAGAGCGAGTTAGCTTCGAG
>JACDEG010000211.1 GCA_013816505.1 Pyrinomonadaceae bacterium
GCTCGGACGCTTCGTCAGAAAGAGCCTGTCATTTTCCAAGTCCGAGGAGATGCACGAAATCTGCTTGCGTCTCTTTCTGCACGACTATAACCGTTTACTGGCTCTCTCCTTTGGCTGAGCCACTACCCAATGACAGACAAACCAGCCGAATTAGTAGAATGTACGTACTATGGAAATTCAACTCATTCAACTGTATCTGCTTGTCTGTCACATTTACGATACGCACTCGGCGACCTGTTTTCAACGCTTGAGTAATAACTCAAAGCCTGACTTTACCGACCAGGAGGTGGTGACCATCTACTTGTTTGGTCATCTTCAAGGTTTGTTTGAGAAGCAAGCCATGCATAAGTTGATTGCCAACTATTGGCGACGTTTCTTTCCCCGCCTGCCTGCTTATCAAACTTTCTCGGCTCGCTTGAATCAATTGGAACAGAGTTTTCAAACCATCGGCGGTTATTTTCAGGAGTTGTTAGAGCCACAGCGAGCACCTGAAATTGACCATCTGATAGACAGCTTGCCCGTGATGTTAGCCAAGGGCGGTCACGCTTATGTAGCACGAGTGGCCCGCGACGTGGCGGATTTAGGCGATTGCGCCAGCAAGAAAACTTATTTTCACGGCCTGCGCTTGCAAACAATCGCGCAAAGGCGTTTCGCCACCATCCCATTGCCGACGCACATGTGGTTACGCGAAGGCTCCGTTCACGATTTACGGAGTGTCAGAGAGCAGGCTGTGTGCTTGCCCAATAGCTCGCTGATCGGTGATAAAGCCTTTCTTGATTCGACTTTTCAAGCCCATCTCGAGCACCAGCAGACAAAACTTTATACTCCGCTCAAGAAACCCAACGGCACGGAGTTGACTCCCCGCCAAAAGTATTACAATCGCCTTGTGAGTAGGCTACGGCAACCGATTGAAAGTTTGTTCAACTGGCTGATTGACAAGACTGACATTCAAAGAGCAGGCACAGTACGCTCAACTGAAGGCTTGATGATTCATTGTTGGGGAAAACTGACTTTCGCTTTCTATTTGTTAGTCTTCAACTCCTGATTCACATACATATATTTTGTACAATATCACTGTAATTATGTCTGGCATTACTGTACATCAAGTTTGATTTTTGATATCGTTGCCTTCATCATTGCCGCGCCACTTCGACAGCCGTGGTGAGGCACCGGTTAGTTGAGAATTTTCAGGCGGCATCAGGGCGACGGATGAAACTTTATGGTTCGAGGTCTCCTGCAGTATCCATCACGGCGTCGCGCCACCCTTGTGAACTGAATCATGGCCCCGGCTTTACAAAGCTTCCCGGCTCAGAACTACCTGCTCGCCGCACTGGGACGGCACGAGTACGAACTACTCGCTCCACGCCTGGAGACAGTTCATCTTCCAAAAGGCAAAGTGCTCTTTGAGCCGAACGACCCGGTCCGCTACGCCTACTTCCCGCACGCGGGAATCGTCTCCCTGCTTTCATACACCGTGGAAGGCGAGACGATGGAGGTTGCCATGGTCGGACGCGAAGGAGTGATTGGCATCCCGATCATTCTGCGTGCCGACAGGATGCCGTTCCGCGTCGTGGCTCAACTCCCGGCGGAAGCGGCGGCCCTCAAGGCCGAGGTGCTGAGGGATCTTTTTGACCGGGGTGGGCGGTTTCAGCACTTGCTACTCTCATACACTCGGACGCTGCTCACTCAAGTCGCGCAGTCGGCACTGTGCAACCAATTCCACACGGTGGAGGAGAGACTCTGCCGTTGGCTGCGAGTCGCCCGTGATAGAACCGAATCAAGCGCTTTTGACGTGACGCATGAATTCCTTTCGCAGATGATCGGGGCGCCACGCACCGGGGTCAGCGTCGCGGCCGGCGCGCTCCAATGCGCGGATCATCCGTTACAGCCGCGGACGGATGACCATCCTCGATTGGCGTGGGGTGGAGTCCCGCTCCTGTGAGTGTTACGAGGTAATCAAGGAAGACCTCAACCGATTCCTCGCCACTTAGTGCTTTACCATCTGTGACACAGAACTTTCTGTCCGAATCAGACACAGTCCGGTGCGGACGGACTTCTGTTCTCGCCCTGTGTATCGTCCGATCACGCTATGCTTTTACACCCGCGCGAGACGCTGTACTTCATCAATGTCGAGGGTAAGGAAGACTATTTCGTCTTCGGTTCCCTTCCCTGCACCACTGTCAGCCTCCAGCGTCTCCCCAAGAAGGTCTTCGCCGGGCTGATGCAAGTCTTGACGAGAAGCTCTGACATAGAATTCCCGCGCGAAGTTTCGACCCATTTTGAACTCGGCGACTGGGTCGTGTCGGACGATTGTTTCGAGCGCAAACAGCCGCGCCTTAAGCTGATGTGTTCCCTAACGGTCATGGAAAAGTCTCATGCCATGCCCTACACTTATTTCAATCTTAAGGCAGTCACCCGTGCTCCCACGCGCGCGCGTGTTAGGAGGAGTTAGTAATGAAGCGCGAACCCTCGCACTCCCTTTCGTGGGTCAAACCGAATTATGGATCAACATCTGGCGTGGATGAAGATCCGCGAGAAACCATTCGCATCACGCCACTGGAGTTCGTTGGTCTAAACCCGCGCAACGAGAACGAACACCCTTCGCTGAAGAGATTGATCGGGACGAGCGCGCCGATGTGCGCGCTGGTCGCGTCGATCACGCGCGCAAGTTATCATGACTACCCGGTGCTAATACGGGGCGAGACTGGAACCGGCAAGTCTGTTGTCGGACAGGCGATCCACGAGTGCAGCGCCCGGACGAAGAAACGACTCGTCAAAATCAACGCGAGTTGTTTTCTCGACGGCACGGCGGAGTCGCAATTATTCGGGCACGAGCGCGGCGCATTCACCGGCGCTACTGATCGCAGGATCGGCAGCTTCGAGGCGGCACACGGCAGCACCCTCTTCTTCGACGAGATTGCCGAGATGCCGCTCACTTTGCAGGCGAAGCTACTCACCGCGCTCGACGACAAGGCGTACCCGCGCCTCGGTAGCAACACGCCCGTGCAGTACGACGCGCGCATCATCTACGCGACGAACCGCGACCTCGAGCAGATGGTCAGAGTGGGCACATTCCGCGCCGACTTATAACGGCGCATCAACTGTTTGAGAGTCGAGGTTCCGTCCCTCGCCGAACATCGCGACGACATCCCGGCGCTCGTGTGGCACGCGCTCTGCCAACACCAACTGCGGACGATGCGCGAAACGCCGTACACCGTTGAGCCGGAAGCGATGAACTTACTCTACCGCAACTCATGGACGGGGAACATCGGCGAGTTGGAACTTTTCGTCCAGCGGCTCGCCGTCGAGATCGAAGAACGAAGTCACATCATGGCGGAGGATGTCAGCAGATTACTCCGTCTCAACGACTCAGAAGCGTACGGGTTGGAAATCCCGAACGGCGGTGCGATTGCCTTCCCTACTCTGTCTCGCTGTGAAGAAAACATCAGCCGCGAAGACTTGATCCATGTGCCACCATATCGCGTCGGCGAGAAGCCGGGCGTCTTCCTCGCCAGAAGTTTTCTCTTCATCTACAGGACGCTGATGGAGCGGTACGGAAACTCGCACGGGAAGGTCGCCCAACTCATGAACGTCCACCGCAACAACCTATATCGAAGAGTGGCGACGGAACAGAAACATCTAAGCGGAACCACCCAGCACGCGCAGCCATGTCCGACCGATAAGAGCGCCGCGAGCAGCCGGCGACAATTTGTCGCACATTGAAAGTCACCACTTGTCGTTTCGTTTGACTAGGCTAGTGATTCACTAGCCTAGTTGGGTGTTGTGTGGTTAGTCTCATCGAAGTACAAGGCGCGTGATTCGTCTGTGGTTATATCCTAATCTCCTGTGGATACGCCTGAGACGGCTTTATGATCTGAGCATATAAGCACTGCGTAAGGCGATTCAACATGCTGTTTCTATCAGACGATTTTGATGTTATTTAACTAGGCTAGTGATTCACTAACCTAGTTGGGATTAGTTCTGTGTACCTAAGCCATGAAATTGATGGTAAAGATGTGTTGCATCGTAGCGTCGAAGAAGTCGCGTTTGCGATCAGCTATGGTGCCGACGCTCTCCGTTTGGTGTCGGAAATGCCGAGCAATCCGGGCGTCGTCTCTGACGAACTCGCCGCGGAGATCGCCTGAGCCATACCGCCCGGCGTGTCATGCTTCCTACTCACCTCGAAGCAAGACGCCCACGCTATCATCGAACAGCAGCGGTTGATCGGCGCTGACGCGATTCAGATTGTTGATCGTCTTGAAGGCGGCACTTACAGGGAGATGCGCTCTGCGATGACGAGTATCAAGTTGGTGCATGTCGTCCATATGGATGGCCATAACTCAATCGAAGATGCTCTGGGTCGCGCCGCACGTGGACGACGTACTGATCGATTCAGGCAACCAGCGGCTTACGGTCAAGCTGTTAGGCGGTACGTGGCGGACGCACGATTGTACGATCAGCCGGAGGATCGTCGATCAAGTGAACAAGCCTGTGTTCCTCGCGGGCAAACTTACGGCAGAGATCGTGCGCTCCGCCGTCGAAGAGGTGCGACCTTTCAGGGTTGAAATAAACAGCGACGTACGGACGGTCGGCAGGCTTGATCAGCGATCTCGCCGCTTTTATTGAAGCGGTTAATGGTTTCTCACTAGGCTAGTGAATCAACAGCCTAGTTGTTTAATTGCGCAGTCGGATTGTGGTAGTGCTCAAAAAGTAATGCTGATCAAGCATAGCTTATAATCTCTTGATTGTAATGGCAGATGAAGTACTTGATCGCTCCGACATGGTGGCGCATGATCTTTGAAAACGAGAGCGTCCGCCGCACCAATCGTGAGACCCTTTGCCGCAAGGTGCAAATGAAACGCTCGATGACGTTGGTGCGTCCTGAGCTCTTAGCGCAGACCTCATGCTGGGAGGCCGGAATGACACCTTTATATGCCTCCCAATCATCAGTGGCAAAGCTCGCGTGCTGGCGATACCGGGCTGGAATCTGCTGCCAGAGCTTGCGAGCGCTCCGGCGACTACGGTCACCCACATGAAACGCAATGACCTGATGGCCATTACGCTTGATGTGGGACAATCCGCATTGTGGACAGCAAAGGTTGTTCATCTGGGCGACTCCGGGTAATGAAAGTTTAGGCACTTCTATTACACGGGAGTCGCTCCTCTTTTTCAAATACCGAGCATTACTTTTTGATCACTATCCGGATTGTAAGTATGAGGGCACTATCAGCGAAGTGGTCGCCGCCGAACATTGGTGACGATTAGGATGTTGTATCGAGTGGAACCTACTGCCGCTGCGACCCTCCGGTGTGAACTACTGCTCGCTCCATAATCGGTTCTTCAACAGTGACAACAATGGATATTTGAGCGAAGGACAGCAATGCGGGCGCGATGAGCAACGATGCGACAAACCTTTGCCGTGTACCAACGTTCAGAGCCATAACTAGGCTAGTGAACCACTAGCCTAGTTATAATGTGCCCACTCACACGAGCAGTTTCTGCCTCTCCTTACCAGCCTGCGCTTGATCCCGATGGCGTAAAGGACGTTCGACATCTTGTCCGCTACGACCATGAACTGATTCAGTATGGGGTCGTCAACGTCATCCGGCTCGACCTCACTCATAACGTAAAACAGCCGCTTCACCCCTTCATAAAAGATACGTCGTTTGTCCGAAGGATCGATCAGCAACAACTCCTGCACCTTCTATACTACCGCCATCATGTTCTTGGTCGAGACCGCTGTCACTTCGCCTAAAATCTCTTTCACCCACGCGCGGAGGCTGTTCTGTGAGCCACATGACGTTAAATGAGCGACTAGCACATCGCGCCGCAGAGCTGCCGCCTCGACGAGCGTACAATCCATCCGGACTACTGAGAGCCTTGCTAGTTGTGGCGCTTCTTGGATGTTGATGTCGCCGGATCCCAATGCCGGGATGATGTCGGAAGGGAAGCGTAGGATGCGCAGCACTGCCCGACGAAGCTCGAAAGGGAGACGCGCTTCGATCTTTAATGCTGGAGGACGACGCGCAAGCTGCGGCGGACTTCGAGCAGTTGCGAGCGGTCGAAACGGCTGGGGCAACTCTGTTTGACGAGCGTCGCCCCGCGACGCTTAATGTACCGTATGGCTTCAAGCAACTTCACCAACTGTTTGTAGGAGCTAAGAATGATGTTGGATAGGCGCTCATGGAAGTTGCTAGAGGATTGTGCGCACGGCGTCAGCTAATGCTGGCAGGTTAACAGAGCGCGAGCGATGGCAGGTCGCAAGGATCCGTTTAGCTCACCCCTAGAATTGCGAGTTGTTTCACAACAACGTCGCTTGTGCATTCTAATACCCATTAGATGAGTATTAAACTTATAAATTCACTAATAGGTTCCTCTACTTGGCGAGAAGTGGAACCATCAGGCGAAACTATGTTAGAGTTGCAGCATGAGTGACAATAGCATGCAAGCTCTCGCCAAACTTGATACCGATCTAGCTATACGCAATGCCATCGGGTTCTGGGCGGAAAGCTCTACACGCACGGAAACCTATGATCGACGAGACAAGCTGCAAGATAAGATACAGGTTGTCAGTAAATTCTTCGCCTTCGCGGGCAAGCATCCGGGCGAGGTCAAGCCCGAGCACATAGCCAAGTGGCGCACTTATCTTGAGTCGCAGAATCAAACGCCGGCGACAGTTTACGCCCGCATCTCGCGCGTCTCATCCTTTTATAAGTGGCTGATGAGCGACCCACAACTGGGACAGCACATCCGTTCCAACCCGGCGGCGCAAGCGCGCCCACGTCACCCGCACCCTTACCAGTCCGAGTCCGTCAAAGCTCTCACTGACGACGAGATGAACCGCCTGCTCGGGGTGGTCAAAGCGCAGGCTGACGCTGGCTCCGTCGTAGTCAAGCGCGACTACGCCTTGCTGCTGTTTTTCTTCCTGACGGGGCTGAGGCGTAACGAAGTCATCAGCTTGCGCGGCAAAGACCTCGACCGCAGAGACGGGCGGCTCGTCATCAAGTACCGGCGCAAAGGCGGCAAGTTCGTCGGTAGGGAAGTGGATGACCCGGCGGCTTATGAAGCGTTGAAGGACTACCTACAGGCGGCAAACAGAGGCAACGTGCTCGGTAGCGAGCGCCCGCTGTGGACGAGGCACGACCGCGCTGGCAAATCCGGAGCGCCGCTCTCCTCGCGCTCGTTCGCGGACAATCTAAAGGCGTATGCCGAAGAAGCGGGCATCCCTCGAATTCATATTCACCAGACCCGGCACACTTATGCAAGAATTGTCGCAGAAGAAACCGGCAGCTACCTCGACACGCAAGAAGCCTTAGATCACGAGAACGCGGCGACGACGAGAGTGTATGTGCAACGCATCACCGTTAAGGTTGATAAGCACAGCCGAAAAGTCGCCGGGAGAATGAAGTCTCTCATTAGATAGTAAGGGCGACGAGCTTGGAGTTAATTGCCACCTACACCCGCGACGACTAATCGTCCGAGCGCCTCAATCGGAACGACGCCGTGGAATTCCGTGTTGCGAGATTCCTCCTCGTTCGCTCCGCCTCTAACGGCAACGCCGATCACCCGGTTGTTGCTATCGAGAACAGGTCCGCCGCTGTTGCCAGCGATGATGTTGGCGCTGATGAGGATTCTTGGTTCGCGGGTGACAGGAGCGTTTCTGCGCCCGATGACAGTGCCTGAAGCAACGATGCCGGTGTCGTCAATGTGGTGGTTCGGGAAGCCAGCCAACTTAATTGCGTCGCCGATCTGTAGGCTCTCGGATGCACCCACCTTCAGCCCGACCTGCGGCGTTACGCCGATGACCTCTAAGCGGGCGAGATCAATTTGGTCATCTTTGGCGGTGACCTTGACACGGTACTTCTGTGAGGCGTCGTGCCTCGTATGTGCTGTGATGATCGCCAATTCGGATTCGCCGAGCACGTGCGCGCAGGTCACGAAACCGTAATCCTGAATGTAAAACGCCGTTCCCTGCGAACACTTGCCAATCTCTTCCGTTTCAAGCACCCATAATCTGTCCAGTATCTTGGCATACGGATCATCTACGGACGAGGCTTTGACGAGGTCGGGAGCCAGCTCCCTCAGACGCTTCAGGAACCTTTGGTAGATTGCATCATCCTTACCCCTCACCATGCCGAGGTACTCGATCTTACCTTTGACCATGTACCGGAACAGCGGCTGGACGGATTCAGGCGGGCGGTGCTGTTTGTTATACTTTGACAAGTATTGTCGTTGTGCCGCTTCAAGCCCGTGTTTCTTCCAGTTGTGCAGCATCGCCCGCACAACGCGCACATAAGCGCGTTGCACGTTCGGGAATTTGTTGGTCGTCAGCCCGGTTACTTCCTGGCGCTGCTTGTTATTTTGCAGCCGAACTTTGCTTTCGTTGATGCGGAAGCCGTTCCGTTTAGTCACGATGTTGACGAGCGTTCGTCCCGGAACGCAGCGGTCAACTCCGTGTTCCGTTTGCATCGAAGCGAGTTCCGGCGGGAACTCGTCTAAGTATGTCGAAAAGGTGAGATCGTCCGCATACCTCGTGTACGCACAACGGTACTGTTTGGCGACCTCCTGTAAATGTCTGTCCATGCGCGCACACAGCATGTTGGATATAACCGGCGAGGTCGGCGCGCCCTGCGGCAGTTGATTGTTGTGGGAACAGATTTGCGCGAGTACAGTGGCGACCTCCGGCGGGCAGCGGTACGGGTTCGCCATGAACATGCCTCTGACGCGACCGAAGTTGATCGAGGGGAAGAAATCGAGCAGGTCAATGTTGAGCACGTGCTTGCGACGCGCATGGATGTGCGCGTTCGTCAGCACATTACGCTTACGGGTGAAGCCGTGGGTGGAAGACTTCGGCTCGTAAACGCATTCGAGAACTTTGGCGAGACGATGCTGAAGGAGCTTTAAGGGGCGGCGCGGTGCCATGATCTCGCGAACGCCGCCGGACTTCTTGCGGATCGTAAACAGCGTGTAGCGTTCACCGGCTGGCGCGCGATAGAGATGGTGCCGGAGGTACTCGTAACTGACATCGAGCAGACTAGCGACATCTCGTGCGTCCTTTAGCGCGGAGAAGCGAGCGCCGGTATCTTCGCGATGCTCGACATCTGTCATCGTAGGTCATAGAAGGGCGGGCGTCCGCGAACTTATTCTGCTTACTGCCTCCACGGTAAAGCTGTGAGTAGCATTGAGGCTGAACAATGAACGATCACCGGCAGCTATCAGGCTACCCTTGTCGTATCTGCCGCAGTAACAACGGCAGGGAGTCAATAGGGTCCGCAAACGCCCGATGTGGAAAATACCACTGCCCGCCCCGGCAGCCAACACTAGGAAGTAAGCTGCTCAACTTGGACATAGCTCAAATACGTTGAGGCTGTTGTGCCTCCATGCCAATTGTAGCATAATGCACGCATGAGCACGCCCCTCATTAAACCGCTCGTCTGGATCGGGTCATCGTTGAAAGATTTGAGGGCGTTCCCGGAAGAAGTTAAAGACGAGATGGGACATGCGTTGTTTGAAGCACAAAGCGGAATGAAGCCGCTCGCCGCCAAACCGCTCACGGGCTTCGGCGGCGCGGGCGTGCTGGAGGTCGTTTCGGATTTTCAGACTGACACTTACCGTGCGGTTTACACCAGCAATTCTCGGTGAGTAACTCACAAAGGTCGCTGTCTTTCTGATACCCACACTACAACCTGTGACCGATACGGCTATCGATCATTCGATCATCTGTCATCGCTTGCGTCTGACCTATGCTCCTTATCTTCTGACGAGGGTTTTTGTTCAATAAGAGGCTGCCTCTGGTGGTGACTCCAGCCTGAGTCTTTCTTCTTTACGGCGACGAGGCTAGTTCTTCATT
>JACDEG010000212.1 GCA_013816505.1 Pyrinomonadaceae bacterium
CGTGAGAGTGCTCCAAGCCATCTGGCGGACGAGCCGAGCGCGCTTCCGGCAGAGGCATGTCCCAATCTTGTCAGGTTCGATTTAGTTTCAGGGAAGCCCGAAGTTTCTCTTCGGGCCTTACTGCTCTCAGGTGATGTCAGATTCATCTCCGGCTTCACACGTCGGTTTAGAACGTGAGTCGCATCTGGAACTGAATCCAGCGCGGCGTGTTGTACTGCGACGTCACCTGCCCGAACTCGGTCTCCGTCGGGTCGGTGTTCGGGTTGTTCCACTGCACGCTATTGAGCAGATTGATGAAGTCGGTTCTGAACTCCAGCCGCGTGTTCTCGGTGATCGGAAACTCACGCGCGATATTGAGATCAATCTGCGACATGATGTCGCCGCGCAGCCAGTTGAAGCGCGCCGGGAAGACCCGCGTGTGGAAGCCCGCCGGCTGGAAGTCGGTCGGCACCACTGTGTCGTAAGTCTTCCCAGGCGGCAGATTTTGAGCCGGCACGATCTTTCGGATGCGGTCGCGGTAGGGCTGAGGATTAGCGAGGCTGTAATCATATTGCGCGCGGGGGAACAGACCTGTGTTGAACCAATGTTCCCGCGTCCGCTCGTCATCCAGACTAAGTCCGAGCGCGGCGAATCGCGGCAACCGGACGCGCGCCTGACCATACCGAGACATGTTAGACATAGCATTTCTCCATTGAAGTACGAGGTTGAAAGGGGCGACAAATTCTCGTGCGAGAGAACTGACGAAGAAAGGGCGCCGCACCAATCGCCCTTCAAAGTGTTTGTCTTCGTTAACGGCAGTAGAGTGGATCCTCTCACTCGAAAAGCCTCGCCTACGCTGCCTGTTTCCACAGTCTCGGTTTAAGTGAACTAATGAACGGTAGGGTGCCGATTAACGTCAACTTTATTTCTGCGTCATGCCACCCGCATTCGCTGGTTTCCTCGGTGACTGCCGGCTTAACTCGACGGCCTTCGTTGTGACGAAGTATTTTGCCAACATGTTCGCCTTTTCCCATGCGGGCAGCGATTTAGGGGTTTTCAGGTACGTCAGAAACTGTTTCGTCACCGCGGCGAAATGTGCCTCGTGTCCCTCGCGAAACTTGGAAGGAATGCGCACACGCATCTCCGCCCCCAGGTCTTCGACCGCGACGCCGGGAAACTTCGTTTGCAGTGCTTCAATCTTCTTCTGTAGAGCCGCGAGCACGGTAGCCTTTTGAGAAGGATCAACCGGCACGATGTAGAGTTCGGGCACAAACGCCTGATCTTTACCCTGACGGACTTCGACCCTCGACCGTGTACCACGGAAGACGGCTGCGTGTGTGTCGCCACCTCCCGGCGGGGCTTCATAATTCCAGAGAGCTTTGACCCGCACGTGAACGCCCCGCAGACGATAGAGAGTCTCTGTATTAATGTATAAATTCAGGCGATCATCGCGCACGTTTGAGGAAAGATAGGCGGGAAACTTTTCTTCGCCGGTGACCCTTCGAAAATCAGCGAGGCTCACCGGTGTCGGCCAGCGTTCGGCGGAGAGAAGATTAATCTCTTTCCGGTAGTCTATCGGCTGAGCGGGGAAAAGAATCCACGGCACAAGGTCAACCAGGTGAGTGCCCACGTCGTTCAATCCTTCTCCCTGCTGTTCGGTGTCGAAGAATCGGGCGGGGCGAAGATTCGGAACACCGGCCACGGTTTTCATCAGATGATGCACACTTTCGATGCATACCCCGGGGTCACGCTCGGTGCCCGACACCGGGTCGCCGAAAGTGGCGGCGTCGTTGACGATCTCTCTTTGAAGAATTGTCGTAATTTCGTAACGCTCGGTCATGATGTCGTAGGCAATCAGCCCGCGCTTGTCGGCGGTATCAAGCGCGGCCTCCAGCTTCGGCAGGTCTGACGGATTAAGAATCCAGGGTTTATCTGCCAGGACGTTTAAGCCGGCCCCGAGTGACGCATTAATGAGATCGATCTTTCCTTGATTGCGCCCGGAGAGCACGACGACGTTTCCGGGACGCTCCTCGAGCATGCGCCGCAAGAAGTCAGGTCCCGTCTTAATCTCCAATTCCCAAGCCGTGGGATTCTCAGCGCGGTTATTGAATCTCGCAACTCGGTTGAGATGGTCGGTTAAGTCCGCTCCGAGCGGAGCATAGACGTGAACTTGCTTCGAAACGCCTGGGTACATCTCTTTAAGAACCAGCGCGGCGTGGAAGTGACCGGGGTCGAGCGTGATGAATTTCAACTCATCCATGCGAGCGTTCTGAGGCGGCGAAACATTGGACGAAGAAGTCTTCATGAGGGAGGTAGTTCCCCCGATTGTGGCTAAGAGTATGGTTAGAATCATCAAGGAGATGAACGTTGTCCGGCGTGTAGTCATACGTTTTTGTAAATCTACTTCTCTTGATAATCTTCGGAAGGATGATTTATCCAACCGGAATGGACGCGGGTTATTATTCAGAGTCATAACCGTTGGACATCGTCACGAATTGTTAAGGCTTCATATGTCGGGCCACACCACGCTGTGGATTGTTAGTTCCACTTGCGTTTACGGACGAATGCTTAGGCAGATACCCGCCCAAGCTATAGCAGGCGGTAGTGACTGGCTTCCGTTACGCAAAATTATTGAGAAGATTGACTGTAATGATAGAGACTGTCTTGGTCAGATATTTTGTTTCGAAGTTGGATTATATCCGACGATGCTAAAATATCAAATAAATATTGAGTTTTTCAGACCGAAGAATAAGAAGTCCGAAAGCCACTCCCAGTTGATTGTTTTGCTTGTCTGCCCAGTTTAAGTGTGGGTTCACTGTGGGGATGTTAGTCTCGCGTTCAGCCAATACCCGTTAAGTTTATCCGAAACTCGGGGTGCGCCTGAATATTTTCGTGTTAACGGGTTTGTATATTAAACTAACAAAACCCGACGAACGATTATTACACGCGGTACGTCAGTACCTTTGGATGTTACTCATCACCTTCAAAACTACAAACATGAAAACTTTTATTTATAGAAGTCTGCTTTGCTTTTCGATGTTGCTGCTGACCACAGCAAGTGCAGGATATGCCAACGATAAGGTTGATTGGAAGAAAGTCAAAGCTTTGGTATACACCAAAAACGGCAAAGGTTATGTGCACGACAACATTCCGAGCGCGGTAAGCTGCGTTCAGAAGCTCGGTCAGCGGTATGGATTCAAGGTAGATGTGTCGGATGACCCTTCGGTGTTTACGGAAGGGAATCTCAAACAATATACTTTGCTGATTTTCCCGAGCACCAACAACGATGTATTCGATACGGATGGGCAGAGACTGGTGTTCAGACGTTACGTTGAGGCGGGAGGCGGTTTTGTGGGCATCCACTCTGTGATGGGTACGGAAAGAAACTGGAGGTGGTTCAAGATGATGATGGGCGGGACGTTCGCGTGGCACGCCAAGTTTCAGAACTACACAGTCAGAGTTATTGATTCTGACCATCCTTCCGCGCAAGGTCTGCCAAAGTCTTGGGTCAGGAATGACGAATGTTATTTCATGAAAGAGTTGTATCCCGGCATCCATACCATCCTCGCGCATGATTTTTCGACGCTGCAACCGGACGAAAAAATAAAGACGTTCTCCGCTCCATTCACAGACCTCTATCCGGCGGCGTGGTATCAGCGTTTTGACGGCGGGCACGTCTGGATTACGGCCCTCGGTCACGACAAAAAAGATTATCAAGACCCGGTGTTTGTTCAGCATATAATGCAGGGTCTACAGTTCGTCGCGAGCCAGGTTAAGAAAACGGACTTTGCCAAAGCTTATGCAGATTCACGAGATGCGCCTGTCCGTTACTGACTTCGAGATTGGTCTACAAGATTTACCATCACCTCTTTCAACAAGAAGGCACTATGAGCGATAAACAAAAACGCGATGTATCACGAAGGGTTTTCATCAAAGCGGCAGTCACAGGAACAGTCGCCTCTTCCATTGTGATGACTGGTTTTCCCGACATTGTCCCAGCATCCGTACTCGGACAAAAAGCTCCCAGTAACCGGATCAACGTCGGTGCTATCGGTACGGGTCGAATTTCACGCGATCATGACATGCCGGGTGTTTTGAAACACGATGATGCACGGATCATTGCCGTGTGCGACGTGGATAGCAAAAGAGTTGATGACGCCAAGAAGTTGGTAAATGGCCACTACAGCAAAAAAACAGGTAAGACCTACGATGGCGTCACCGGGTATGGAGATTACCGCGAGCTGTTAGCGAACAAAGACATTGATGCCGTGCTAATTAGTACCCCGGATCATTGGCACGCCCTGATCGGCATTCATGCGGTGGAAGCGGGTAAAGATGTGTACATGCAGAAACCGGCGTCATTGACTATTGCCGAAGGTCGAGCTTTGAGTGATTCGGTACGCCGCACCAAACGCATTATGCAGATCGGCAGCCAGCAACGTTCTTCCCCGCAGTTCCGCTACGCCGCCGAATTAGTTCGCAATGGTCGCATCGGTCAATTGAAAACTGTATCAGTCGGTTTACCGGGCGACCCGCCAGGAGATGAAGAACCGGAAATGCCTGTGCCCAAAAACTTGAACTATGAGATGTGGCTCGGATCAACCCCGAAAGCTTACTACACAGAAAAACGTGTGCATCCCCAAAACGATTACAGCCGACCCGGTTGGTTGCGTTGTGAGCAATTCGGAGCCGGCATGATTACGGGTTGGGGATCGCATCACATTGATTGTTCACACTGGGCGATGGATACGGAACTGACCGGACCGATTGAGGTTTGGGGTTCGGCTGAATTCCCGAATAAAGGGTTGTGGGATGTGCATGGTAAGTTCCGTACCGAAGCTTTATATGCCAACGGCGTAAAAATGATTGTCAGCAATGACCTGCCCAACGGTATCAAGTTCGAGGGGACACAAGGGTGGATATTCGTCACTCGCGGCAACTACTCGGTGACGGCCAGCGATCCAGTTGCTAAACAGACGGACAGTAAGGCTCTATCGGCCAGCGACCCAAAAATCATTACCTCCGTCATCGGGCCGAATGAAGTTCACTTGTATAAAAGCAGTGACCATCATGGAAACTGGCTGGAGAGCGTCAAGACACGGAAGCCTCCTATTGCACCAGTAGAGGTGGGGCACCGATCCTGTTCAGCCTGCCTGATTCATCACGTCGCCATGAAACTGAAAAGAAAAGTTTACTGGGATCCGAAGAAGGAAAAATTCAAGAACGACGACGAAGCTAACACTATGTTGTCCCGCTTTCAGCGTCGACCTTATGTCATCAGCTAACAAAACAGCTGAGATGTGGCTTGCCCGCGCATCCTGCTATCATCGTTGTCTGTCCAGACGAGAATCACGTCGGCGGTAATATCTAAGTGCAACCAGTTTACACAAAATTATAGACACCCCCGGGTTCTGAGGGGAGTGAGCGGTGGCAACGTCGCTTCATACCCCGACTTCGGCGCGGCGCTATCTGTGCAACGCCGCCGTGACCAGTTGCGTGTCCATGTATTCGGTTAACTCTTGCAGCTTGCCTTCGGCAATACGGCAGACCCAACAGTAGGTGTTGTTGTACGGTATCCCCGTCTTGGTAGTGACGTGACCACGACACTCCACCACCACGTAATCGTCTTCAGCGATGAAGCGATGCGCGGTATTCGTATATTGATCCGCAAACTGGGAAAACAGTGGCCCCAGGAGTTCGGTCTGAACAGCTTGCTTACCCTTATACGTTTTTGACCATTGGGTCGTGCCGGTAATTGTCCAACAGAAGTTATCAGCCAGACTTTCGACGAAGGGCTGGCCGTTGCCTTTCGACAGCTCGGAAAAAATGTCTTGCATCAGGTGTTTGTTCTCAGTTGCGCCCATGATTCTTGTCTCCTATGTTGAGGGCGGCGTTTAGGTTTAGTGAAGCCGCCGAACAATTGTTTCAACCGTCTTCAGGGACGCCAGTTGATCTTTGGCCGGTGAGGCCAGCAGAGAGCGGCAGAGCTTGAGGTTGTGTGTTGCCTCATTAAACTCACCGTCCGCCTGTCTCAGCGCAGCCTCGAATTCTCGCTTGGCTTCCGGCAAGCGCCCCATCCTTGCCAGCGCCACGCCGAGGTTATTATGGCTGGCTGGGAAACGATCCCTGGAGCGGGCGATGGCTTCCCTAAAAGAAGCTGCCGCGGCTTCCGTATCGCCTTCGCCCATTACGAGCAGCCCCAACATGTAGTGAGCCGGCGCGTATGTTCCGCCCGACGTGGCGATTGATTGCCTGAAGACTTCCTTCGCCTCCGATAGCCGTTTTAAATCCTTGAGCGCAACGCCGAGTGCGTAGAGGGCCGACGGGTAGCGCCCCTGTCGCGCTTCGACAGCTCTCCTGTAATAGACGATGGCCTCGTCGGTGCTCCAGAGTTCGTAATAACAGACGCCGATGTTGTACAGCGACTTTGCGTAAGTTTCGCCCGCACTAAACGGGACGCGACGATACTCCCCGATGGCGAGTTCATATTCTGCCTTCGCGTACTTTTCGTTACCACGCCGGATAGCGTCCAGTGCATCCTCTCGGCCAGTTTGAGCTACGGTAACGCTGCCTAACAACGTCACCAGTAACGTCGCTAACAGTAATCTCTTCTGCTTCATCGTCCTCACCTCCACCGTCCGTGCTGAATTCGGCAATGGGGTGAGCGTACAAGCGGCAGGAGGTTTCAGTCTTTCACGTTATTGCTGGCGCTTGACTAATCTTGCTACTCGTCGGCAGAAGTTTCGGTCGAGGCGAGGCTACAGCTGGGACATGAGGCGGTAACATTGCGGCGTCGTGCCGCTGAGCCGGCGGAAGAGTCGTGTGAAGTGGCTCTGGTGGCTGAACCCCGACCGGGAGCTGATTTCGACGAGCGGCATCTCGCTTTCGGTGAAAAACACCTTAGCGCGGTCGACACGGAACTTGATCAAATACTGGTGCGGCGGCGTTCCCGTCGTTCGCTTAAACTCCCGCGCGAAATGAAAGGTGCTCATCCCGGCCACACGCGCCAAGTCAGCGAGACTCACGTCGCTCTCGTAATTGTCGGCGATGAAAGCCATCACTCGCCGCAGCCGCTGACCCGATAACCCGCCCGTGAATCCCCGCGCGCCGCCCCCCGCAGCCGTGTAGTGCCTGAGCAGGTGAACGGCTAAAACGTTCGCCAGCGATTCGGCGTAGAGGCGACCACCCAAGCCTTCCGACTCAAGCTCGGCCAAGAGCGCCAGCCCGACGCCGCTGATGATTGGATCACTCGGAGCGTACCGTTCGACGACCTTGACGCTCCCCGCAACACGCGCCTCGTAGGCGGCGCGCAGGAGGAACGACGGTTCAAGGTATAGTGCTAGATGCTCTGACTCTCCTTCGAGCCGTGCCGAATAGGGTAGCCCCGCCGGGATCACGCACACGCCGCCCCGGGTCAGACCGCGAGTGCTAAATCCGCTCGCCGTGCGGATCTCTCCGTTGCATCCTCCGGCCAGAGGGAGTGTGACGAGGTGCTCCGTCTGCTGGTGTTCCGGCAACTCTCCGGCGGAGAACTGGTAGTGTCTCAGTTTGATTCCGTCCCAAGCCGCGCTCCTTTTAAGCATGAAGCGCGACGAATGATTCGCCTCTGGTGCATCCATGTTTAAGCCTTCCTCATCGCGCTCGCGCGCGGCTCCGGCGTTTCTCTTTAGGTGGTGGTAATAGCGAAGAGCCGCTCAATGTAGAATAACGGCGCAGGCGTTCGAGGATGGCCTCGCGCGCGCGCGCGAATGCCTGCTTGTCGCCATAGAGTTGGAAAGACCAGTTAGCCCCAAGTTCGAAGGAGTTGAACTCGAAAGCGAGTTGAGCTGGGTCAACGTCCCTTTCCATCTGCCCTGCCTCCTGAGACTCGACGACAGCTCGCCGGAGGGTGTCGAGCCACTCCTTCATGATTTCGGCGATGCGGTCACGCACCGGCCCCGGACGACCGTCAAACTCGGCGGCAGCGGCGGCAAAGAAACAGCCACCGCTGAAGACCCCGCCCTGCACATAGCTGAGCCAAATGTCACAGAGTTTCCAGAGGCGCGGCATTCCACGTTCAGCCTCGAAGGCCGGGCGAATGATTTCGTGGATGAAGATGGCGCGCGCCGCCTCGATTGTCGCCAGTTGCAAATCCTCTTTGGAGCCGAAGTGAGCGAAAAGTCCGCTCTTGCTCATCGAGAGTCTCGCGGCGAGCCGCCCGATGGTCAGCCCTTCCAGTCCCTCCGCCGAGGCGATGTCAACGGCGGTTTCCAGAATGGCTTGGCGCGTGCGCTCACCCTGCGCTCTGCGGCCTGTAGTAACTGTTGTTGTCTCCCGTGTGATGTCCAAAGAAAGCTCCCGGAGTTTTAAGCAGGGAGTTGTATAGCACGAACGTTCGTCTTAAACAAGATTGTGTGTGAACCCGACGCGCGTCATCAGGCTGGGGTGCGGGCGTGGTGTCGAATCTGGTAGCTTTCGTGCGCGAGCAGTGAGGCGGACTATTAATCCGCCTCAGCCGGGGTAGGGTTAAGATACTCTCAAAAGCTCCTGGTGGAATATCAGACAGCCGCTATCGCCGACTTCCTCAAACCGAGATACTCTAAAGCGGCAAACATCGCCACACCGTAAGCCTGAAAGATGACGAAGGCATATCCCAATCCGGGCGGCTCAACCCATCCGCTTACGACACGTGTTTTCAAGTTCGACTGCCGCTCGTGCAAACGACCGCGAGCGATGGGCCGAAAAAGACGGACGAATCAAATGCAGTTTAGAAAACGTGTTGTCTCAATCAATTAAATTCGCACCTTTTCGAGTTGGCGCTGCCGTTCCCGCCGGCGCTTTTCGATTCGCCCGAGAACATTCGAAACTCCGTCCATGGCCGACAAAAATTCTTCGATGATCTGGTCGTCGAGGTCGTCAAGTTCAATCTCACGCATCGCGAAGAAGAGCCGCTTCATCTCTTCCCAGAAAAAATGGCGCGTATCTTGTGGGTCAATCTCCAGAAGGTGGTCGACACGCGCCACGACGGTCGTCATCTGCTGCGAGGTTGTTTCCGCTGAGACGGCCTCGCCGAGCAACTCTTTGACTCGTGCGCGCAGACGGGTTTGCGACCCCTGCACGGCCACATGAGAGCGCAGCACTTCAAGGCGATGTTTGCGCGCTTCGGCTTTTGAGCACCCCATGCGTTCTGGCGTGAGGCGCGCGAGTTGGGCTGTCTCTTGCAGATTGAGTTGCCCGGATAAAAGCGCGTCGATGACATCCGTTGGGAAGCGCAGCAACGGCAGATACTGTGCGATGAAACTCGACAACGAGACGCGGCCCCGTGTCTCACGTTCGAGGATGCCGCGCAGATTACTGGCCGCGGTGTAAAGGTCTTCGCGCTTCCAGTTGGATGGCCGCCCCCTCGTGGAGCCGGTCGAGGGATGGCGCTCGACGTGCCGGACTGCATACAGGAAGCGTAGCAAATTTCCTTCGTTCGCTGGAATGACTGCGGGCATACTCTCGCGTAAGTCAACACAGATGCGGCGCACGGCGACAGGGGATGCGAGCGGGTCGGGCGAACGCTGTCTACGGCGAGTGGCTTTCGAGGCTTTCAAAAAAAGCACCTCCACATTAAGGATTTTACGTTCGGAAAATCACACAACGATCACGCCAACGAGAGTAGATTATCGAAGAAGGTCGGCGCCTGCCACAGTATTCCATCCTGGTTGAAGTAGACGCACGTCGGTTTGTCGGGCGTTTACTGCGCATGGATGTAAACTTAGTATTCGCGCCACGCGCCGGGGAAAATTTTCGATTGATCGAAGGTGAACTTCAGCACTTCGCCTTTCGGCACTCCGGGTTGGGCTTTCGAATCCGGCCACGGCTGATAGTCGTTCGCTGTT
>JACDEG010000673.1:0-1669 GCA_013816505.1 Pyrinomonadaceae bacterium
GGCTAGAAGCGAGTGCCGGGGTGGGACTGACCGGGCCGGAGGACAGGCAGCTTGAAGTGCTTCGCGCGCAAACCGCGAACGCGACGGGCGGCACCTCGGCGCGTGTCAGTGCCGAGGCGATTCGCGCCGGCGTCACAAACGTCGACCCCGCGTATCTCGCCGGACGCCAGTTCGCCGAACTCGAAAAGTTACAGCGCGCACAAACCGGGCAGCCCGACGGCAACGCGAAGAACGCCGCGCAGGAGTTGATCGCCAACCAACTCACGCAACTCTTCTCCGGCCTCGACGAGCGGACGCGCGCGAAGCTCGACGGGGCCACGCGCGAGAAGTTCGCGGGCGCGTTCGACACGAGCGCGAAGGCCACGGCGCGTGGCGTGGAGGAAGCCATCGAGCGGCAGAAGGTCGGTGACTTGATTCAATCGGACGCGCGCGAGCTGGTCAAACAAGTGAACGCCTCCGACCTCACTCGTGCGGCGAAGAATAAAGAGCTACTGGCGGTGACTGGCTCACTCTCTGAAAAAGAACTCACCCCTGACTTGAGGAAGGCGCGTGTCACGGCGTTGCGTGAAGGCGCGAAACTCGAAGGCAAAAAGGAAGAGGAGGCCGCGGCACGCGCGAAGAAACTCGACTCGCTGTACGACCTGATCGACGCGATGCTCAAAGGTAAAGGCATCAAAGTCGACACGCCCGCCGTCGCCTTGAATGTCCAACTCGACGACACGCTCGAGGTTGTCAACAAAGCTTTACCCGAATCGCCGAAAGCCGATTTGCAATCCGGGGGGCAGCCGTACACCGGGTACGCGCCGGGGTTTAGATAGCTCTCAGCTAATAGCTATCAGCTTTCAGCCGGAAGGATTTGCTGACCGCTGATAGCTGACCGCCGCGAGCGCGAGCGAAGCTAATGAGCACACGTCACGCATCATCGGTCAAAGTCGGCACCGTCTACTTAACTCACGACGGCACCATCTCCGGCGTGCCCTGCAAGGTCCACGTCCCCGGCGAGGCGCGCTTTGCGAGCGTCTATGCCGCGAACACGGTGCTCGCCGCTGACGCCACGCCGCACGTGCAGACGATAGATCGAAGCGTGCGCGGGGTGGAGTTCGACCTCAATATCTTGTTCTGCCCGGAGACCCTCCTCGCTCTTTTAATCGCGCAGTTGAACGCAGCGTATGCGGCGCTCTCGACGGTGCGCGTGATCGTCAATAGCCTCACCGACTTCGACGTGCAGGCTTTCCCGTTGCCGCAGGACGGCGCGCTCTACACGTTCGGCGAAAGGTCAGGCGGAATCACAAAGAACGTGGTGATGAAATTTATTAGCAGCGGAGTGGGAGTTTAACGATGCCGAAATCCGATTGGCTGAAGAATGCGTTTCTCAATCACCTGTACAACGGTGCGGCGCTCACCTTGCCGGCGACCATTTATATCGCGCTGTACACGTCAGCGCCAACGACCGCCGGCGGAGGCACTGAGGTCGCGGGCGGTGCTTACGCGCGCGTCGCCATCACGCGCAACACGACGAACTTCCCGACGACCTCCAACGGCACGATGGCGAATGCCGTGGTCGCCAACTACGCGCAGGCGACCGCCGCCTGGGGTTCTATCGTCGCGGCGGCATCCTTCGACGCGCTGACCGGCGGCAACATGATCAAGTTCGGGGTGATGCTGACCC
>JACDEG010000673.1:1679-3018 GCA_013816505.1 Pyrinomonadaceae bacterium
GATCAGTTTTCGTTTGCGCCGGGGGCGATCCTGGACACTGAGACTTAAGGAGGCGCTCCCCCTTGTCACTGCACTACGCTGAAGCCGTCCGACGCGGCACGCTGGCTGCCGCCGAGACGCGCCTGTTAGAGTTTCGCATCCCTGCGGCGGGGCGGATCAAGCGCGTCGAGCTTTACTGCGAAGCGGCGAACGGATCAGGCGATGCGATCTTCGATGTCAACGTCGGTGCGACGGTCGCGACACTGACGACGATCTTCACCGACCAGACGCAGCGTGTGCGCATCCTCGCCGGGCAGACCTCCGGCATCAAGGACACCATCGATTACGCGGTGACGCGCGGCCAACTCTGCACCATCGATCTCGACACCGTGCCGGCGGGCGGCATCACCACCCCTCTCTATCTCATCCTCGGCATCGACGACGGCGCGGCGACACCCGATGGTCTCATCTCAATCGCCACGTTCGTCACCACGCTCTACAGCGGCGCGTTCGCGCGTGATCCGACCGGGTTGGAGCTCTCGACGGCGGAGACGGCGCTTCAGACCAAGTGCGCATCGTCGGGCGCAGAGTTTTTAGCGGAAGCGCGCAGTCGAGCGAGCGTGCTGTTCGCCAGTGCCGAGTACACCGCACGGGCGCGCACCGATTCACAATTCGTTGCCGACCTGTACGCGGCGTTCCTGAATCGCGTCGCCGACCCATCGGGGCACGCGGGGTGGCTCGCCGACACGATTGCCGACGGGCGGCCGGCGACGGCGGCGCGGTTTGCAACCAGCGACGAGTTCAGGTTCCGAGTGGGGCGTGTCTGCCTGTCGGCGATTGAGCGCGCGGATGCAGCGTCGTTTCGCGGGCGGGCGTTGAGTGCCACTGCACCGACCGACGGGCAGGGCTACGTCTACCACGCGGCGAGCAATCTGTTCCTGCCGACGACACCGGCGGCGGGCGGTGGTGGCAGCGACGCGACCTCGATTGGCGGGCGGGTGGTCTCGACCACTCAGCCGCGCCACGGCGACGCGCTCGTCTTTGTCGAGTCACCCGCACCGGCAAACGTGACGTGGGCATCACTGACTAACGCGGCGCTCGACGCGAACAACCGGCAGACAAAGACGGACGGCGCGAATGATTGGACGGCGGGCGCGACCTCGACCGAGACGTTTCCATCGGCGACGGCGAAGTATGTCGAGTTTCGGTTAGGTGTTAATGCGGTGTGCGGTTTAGGGCCGGGGGCGACGACGACGACGAGAGAAGAGATCGCACATTATTTTTGGCGCACTGGGGACGGGTCGTTGTGTCACATCAAAGAGGGAGCCTCATTTCTCCCCGGCGCGGAGCACTACGCGGT
>JACDEG010000213.1 GCA_013816505.1 Pyrinomonadaceae bacterium
CCTCTGCATAGGTGACGTAGTGACCATAGAACCCCGCCGCGCGCTCGTCGCGTCCGCGCGACCAACTGCCGATGCCGAGGCGCGCGAGCGGCGTTTCACCCGGCAGCAGGCGCCCCCGCTCGACCTCGAAAGTGGGCCGCCCCTCGACACGGTAGAAGTTGACCCGCGCCTTCGCATCGCGCGCCGCGCCCGCCACCGGCATCTGCTCTATTGTCTGATAGGGCGCACGCCCCGGTCTCTGCTCTAACGCCTGCTCCAACGCCTCTGGCGAGCGCAACGCCGCGCCGTCCACCGCCAGCAGCGTGTCGCCGTCGCGGATGCCGGCGGCGTACAGAGGACTTTCGACGGAGAGGCCGGCGATTTTCACGCCCCGCCCCACCACGCGCTCCGCGAATGTATAGACGACGTTGACCATGCACGACGCGACGAGCGTCAGCACCAGCGCACGTAGTACCCGCCGCGAAGGAACGTTTTCGACGACGAGATAGAAGATCGTGAACAAGCTCGCGCTGCGCAGTTTGCCGATGGACTCGCCGCGGTCGTATGAAACAAGCGCAGACAGAAATGTCAGGATAAAGAATCCAAGCAGCGCGTAATCAAGCGGCGTGCGGTGAAGGACTGGGCGCGGGCGCACAAAATAACGAATTACCCAGAGGAACATTCCGCACAACCACGCCACCTGCGTCGCCGCTATCGAGTGCGGGGCCGCGACCGCTAACACGAACAGACAGACGACGAGGCCCCAATCAAGCCACAGACAAAGGGATGAGGGCGGAGGGATGAGGGATGAATGAGATTCAGAGTCAAGTAAATGACGCGAGGGCGCGAGCGTGTCACCAGCGCCTTGCGCCGCCTCAACGCTCACCCGCTCGTTCCTACCTTCATCCCTCATCCCTCCGCCCTCATCCCTTAAGAAATCCTTCATCCCTTCCTAATAGGCGTTGTCGCCGCGCAGCATCACGGGCAGAGTTTTGAGGATGATCCGCAGGTCGAGCAGCAGCGACCAGTTTTCAATGTAGAACAGATCGAGCCGCACCATCTCGTCGAACGACAGGCGATTGCGCCCCGACACCTGCCATAGACCCGTCAGACCCGGCTTCATATCGAGGCGCTTGCGGTGCCACAGTTCATAAGCTTCGACTTCGTAAGGGATTGGCGGGCGTGGCCCGACGACGCTCATGTCGCCGCGCAGCACATTCAGCAGTTGCGGCAACTCGTCGAGGCTGAGACGCCTGAGCACCCGCCCGACGCGCGTCACACGCGGGTCTTGATGCAGTTTGTAAACAGGCCGCAGGCCATCACCGAGGTTGGTGTCGGGTTGTCCGGCGATGTACTTGCGCTGGTACTCGCGATGCACCGCGTCGTCAGAGTTGGCGCGCATCGTGCGGAACTTGAGAAAGAGAAAGATGCGGCCATCCATCCCGACGCGCTCTTGCCGGTAGAAGATGGGGCCGCGCGAATCGATTTTGATCAGCGCCGCGATGACCAACCACAGCGGGGTGAGCGCCGCGAGCGCGAGTGACGCGACCAGGACGTCCGACGTCCGCTTGACCAGACGCGCCGCGTCGGAGAGCGGTTCGCGGAACAATGTAATCATCGGCAGCGCGCCGATTTGATCAACCTCGGTCTTGCGCGGCAGGCAGTTGAAGAGGCTCGGCGCGATGCGGAACTCGACGCCGCGGCGCCGCCCGACCTGCATCATCACATCGAACAGCAGATCACCGGGGACGCGTGGGTCGGTGATAATCACCTCGTTCGCGCCCGTCTCCTGAATCGCTTCGGACAGGCCCGCCAGGTCGCTAATGACGGGCACGCCCTCGAAACTCTCCGGCACGCCTCCAGCGTCGACCGGGCCGCTCTCGACGACGCCGATCACGCGGTAGCCAAGCTCGCGCCGGGCGCGCATCTCGCGGATGCACAGCACAGCTTCGTGACCGCGCCCGACGACCAGCGTCGGAATCAGATTGATGCCGCGCCGCCGCACAGACGCCTGCGCGCCGCGCACCACGAGGCGCACCAAGCCCGACGCAGCGAGCGCGAGAAAGAAGTCGAGCACGAACACGCCGCGCGCGTAAGAGAAGGCGCGGAACTCGAAGCCGCCGCGGTAGAGGAAAGCCGCCGCGACAATCAGCAGAGAGGCAGTCGCCGTCGCCTTGAAGACATGGACGCAATCATCGACGTACGAGAACTCGCCGCGCAGACGATACAGATCGTGATACCACAATGACAGCAGGCGAATCAGCAGCACGAACAGCAGTAGCGCGCCATACGGCTCGAAGTCCGCGCTCCACGCCAATCTCCCGTCGCTTGCCCGCGCCAAAACGTTTTCGCCTTCACGGACGATAAAGGCGAGCACGAACGAAGCGACGGCCAGCGCCGCGTCCGCCACGACGAGCGCCACCTTGACCGACGGCACGACCCACCGCGGTGCACGTGCCGTCCCGCGCACGGTGCCCGTTTCCGCCGACTGGGCGCCGACCCGCTCGGCCCGCACATTAATGTTCTTCGTTGCCATTCAGCACATAACTACTTAAGCAAAAGTATTTCGGTATACAGATCAACCACCAGCCCTCGGACAGTTTTCAGTTTTGAGTTTTCGGTTTTCAGCTCAAAACTGAAAACTCAAAACCGTTTACTTTTGCCTTACTGCTTAGATTCCACCGCTCGTGCAGCGCTTACATGTCGAGTATCAAGTCGGCGACCTCGGCGCGGACGTGTCGGGCACGGCGGGCGTCAATCGTCGCGCCATCTTTTTTTCGCAGCGGCAGGTTGTCAATATCCGCGCGCGAAGTGATGCGCCGCAACCGGCCCGCGCGCACCAACTCTTCGTCAATCGCCGCCCACTGTCCGGCGTACACGGTCGCTGCCGGGACGCCGAGCGCCGCCGCTTCGCGGTTCATCGTGCCGCCCGCGCTGATAACCAGGTCGGCGGCGGCGATTAAGTTCGCGCCGTCGAGCGCGCGGCGGGGCCACAGCATGTTGGCGCCGGTGAAGCGCGCCGCAAGCGTCATTCTCTGCGACTCGGTGCGCGGCAGCATCACGGCTTTGACATCTTGCGATGTGCCTAAGCGTGTCAGCAGGCAGTCGAACAACTCGTTATCGAAGCGGTGGTAAAGCGCGTCGCGAGCGGGCGGGCGCACGACCAACAACACATCATCCGCGCCGACTCCTAGCGCGCGCAACTCGTCCGCGAAGCGCGGGTCGGGCCGGAAGTCGGCGAGGTAGACATCCTCTTTGATGCCATCGTAGCGACGGACTTTCGCGCGCCGCGCGCCGTACCGCCTGAGCGATTCGTCGGGGAACGCGCGCGGCACGATGACACGCGACGCAAGACGGAAGGCGAGGTGATTCGCCGGTTGATGTTCGTAGTCCATCAGAGTCACGCACCGCAGGCGCAGCAACCGCGCGGCGATTATCTGAGAGTAAGAGTTATGGCTCACCGCGAGGTCAAAGCCACGCCTGCCGCGCGCCCACTTTCCAAGCGCGAGCGCGCGACCGAACAGATTGCCCGCCTTGCCCTTCAACCCGCGCCCGCCGTGCCCACCGATCACCGCCGGCGCAAACCCAGCCCGCTCCGCCAACTCGATTGTCTGCGCAAACTCGCGCGCCGTCGTTTCGACTTCGTGGCCGCGCCGCTCGAACTCCTCACGCAACGCGCGAAAGAAAGGCACGTGCGGCGAGTTCGCCAGATCAATCCAGATACGCATCACAAGAAGGGATGAGGGACTCTTGAGGGATGAGGGATGAGGTATGAGGGATGAAGCTAGGAATACAGAACACGGAAGACAGAATACAGAACACGAAATACGGAGTTCGGAAGATCCCAGGCGGGTTCATACTTTCTGTGTGCTGTGTGCTGCATTTTGTCTTCTGCTTTTTATTCATCCTTCATCCCTCATCCCTCATCCCTTACGAGTCCCTCATCCCTTACGAGTTCCTTCCAGTAGTCTGGCGAGCGCGTAGAGCATCCACGCTTGCGACCAGCGCATGTATGGCGTGCGGACGGTGTAGAGGCGGCGACGCTGATAATAGAAGAAGCCGCGTTCGTCCTGCATCGCCCGGATCGTCCAGCGCGCGACCTGCTCAGCACGGGCGCCGGCGGTCTCGTCAATGTGCCGCATGTCAAGCATCGTGATGATGGCCGCGCCCGCCGCGTGTGTATCCACCGGGTAGGGCCGGTCAGGATAGTATTTCGGCCACCCGCTCGCCAAGAAAAAGTTTTCACGCCAGAACTCGTATCCACGCCGCAGTGCGCCGCCGAACTCGTCATCGCCGCCGGCACATTCCATAATTCGCATGAGCGAAGAAAGCACAAACGCGGTATGAAAATTGTCGGCCCACGATTGATAGCCGTCCGCGCCGTAGGCCCACGAGCCGTCCGCGCGTTGGCGTCTGACGACGTAGCGCGCCGCGCGCCGCGACCACTCGCGCAACTCTTCCTCGCCGGTCAGCGCGCCGACCGCGGCCAGCATCTCGCCCGCCAACAGGCTCGCGTTAAAGACGCGCGTGCGGTCGCCCGGCGTGTAGCTGAAGCAGACTTCATCTTCGGACTCAAAGCTTCTGTACAGGTCACCCAGGATGAACTCGCAGGCGCCGCGCGCGGCTTCCAAATACTTTTCGTTCCTTAAGTCGCGCCCGCCGTCGATCAGCGCGCGTGCGGCGAACGCGGTCGGCACGATGGTCGGCGTGCCGCGCGGCGCGAAGAACGCCCGCCCCTGCCAATCGAAATTGTAACCCCATGCCGCGCCGCCCGCGCTCTTCAGCCGTGCCGCGAGAAGGTCGTCGAGTAACTCGCGCGCTTCCTCTTCCGACTCCGCCTCTCGCGTCGCGCGAAAGCGGGCCAGCGCCGCGAGTGCAAACAGCGCCGTGCCCTTCGCGTTCCGCTCGCTTGGCACCCGCGCCAGCGAACGAAAGCTAACGGGTGAACGCTTGAAGCCCTGCGTCCACGCGAGCCGCGCGAGCCGCGAGTCGCGCAGGAAAGGCGCGGCCTGAAAGACACGGCTGTTCAGACCGTCGAATGGGTCGTGACCTGCGTACCCGCGCGCGCGACACCACGCCGCGAGCCGCGCGTAGGCGTCTTCAAACTCGCTCACCGCTATAAATTGAGGCACGCAAGATTGGGACAATGCAGTTATCTTCGTCCCGGCAGGGACGCCTGATACTAAACGCCTGGCATCAGCCGCGCGACAGGGCGTTGATGGCATTGATGATGAGAGACTTCCTTATTTGCGCGTCGGCCACATCCCCGGCGTTAGGCGGTCTAGGATTGCTCAGAACTCCGCAAATCCGATTCATGATTCACGCCATTCTCATCAATCCTCAAGACCCACTTCGAGCCATTACACAAGAGCCAGGCAGGCGCTTGTTCTACAATGCCGAGGGCGATGAGGTCGTCCCGGTTCCCATGCTCGTCTGCATCTTCATCATAAGCCATGAGGATAAGCCCTTGGCGCAAATGGAGCGCCGCCCCCGTCTCATCAACGCACGTATCTTCATGGGACAGGCAAAGAACGTCCTCGAATAATCCGTTGAAGTCGGCACGAACTTTGTGTTGATGCATTCATTACCTCTCAATTACACGCCCACCGCCGGGTGTGTCGCGTTATGCGCCTCGCGTCGTCGCGCTTCGTCCTTCTAGTTGGTGCGGTGGTGGCGGCTGTCGCTCATCTTCGAAGCCGACCCGTTCGCGCACCACGTAGATGGCTTTGGCCTGCGACTCGTGGTAGGTGCGGACGAGCATCTCGGCGAGCAATCCCATCAGGATGAACTGGATGCCGACCGCGAACATCACGACGGCGAGGACGGGCAGCGGCGTCCTGATAAACGACTCGCCCTGAAGTTTCCTTGAAACCGCCCACAGCGCGGCGAGCAGCGAGATAGCAAACGCTCCGATGCCGAACATCCCGAAGACATAGATCGGCTTGGTGTGGTACGAGGCCATGAACTTGATCGTCATCAAATCGAGCATCACCTTGAAGGTACGCGACAGGCCGTACTTCGATTTGCCCATCGTGCGCGCGTAGTGCCTGACGGGAATCTCTGTGACGCGCGCACCAACCCAACTCGCGTAGATCGGAATGAAGCGATGCATCTCGCCGTAGAGCCGCACGTCTTTCAGGAACTCGCGGCGGTAGGCCTTCAGCGAGCAACCGTAGTCATGAAGTTTGACGCCGCCGATCATCGAGATGATCGAGTTGGCGATCATCGACGGGATCTTGCGCGTCACCATCTTGTCCTGCCGCTCTTTGCGCCAGCCCGAAACCACGTCGTAGCCCTCATCCAATTTGTCGAGCAGCCGTTCGATGTCACGCGGATCGTTCTGCATGTCGGCATCCATCGGGATCAGCACGCGCCCGCGCGCCGCGTCGATGCCCGCCGCCATCGCCGCCGTCTGCCCGTAGTTGCGCCTGAGCGAGATGACATGCACACGCGGGTCGCGCGCCGCAATCTCGCGCAGCACTTCGAGGCCGCCGTCGGTCGAGCCGTCGTCGACGTAAATCACTTCCGCCGTCCGTCCGAGTGCGGCGAGCGCCTCGTCAATCTTCGCGTGCAGCGGGCGCAGGTTCGGCTCTTCGTTCAGGACTGGCAGGAACAGTGAAATCTCTGGCCGCGCATCGCCCTCGCCGTCAACCGTCACGTCGACACCCGCGCGCCTGTTCGCCGCCGTCACCGCCGATTCTTGTCCGTCGTAAACTCTCATTGCTTTTGCGCCCCCGCGTCGCGAAACCACTCGACGAAGCGTCGGATGCCTTCTTCAATCGGCGTCTGTGGGTCGTAGCCGAGCAGCCGGCGCGCCTTCGAGATGTCGGCGAACGTCTGCGGCACGTCGCCGGGCTGCGCCGGTTGGCGGTCGATGACGGCGGTTCGTCCGAGTTCCTTTTCAAGCAGCGCGATCAACTCGCGCAGTTCGACGGTGCGCGACTCGCCGAGATTAATCACTTCGTACAGACTGTCGCGGTAATCGACGGCGGCGCGGACGCCCGCGATGATGTCATCGACATAGGTGTAGTCGCGCCGCGTGGTGCCGTCGCCAAAGACGGGAATCGGGCGCCCTTCGCTGATCAACCGCGCGAACTTATGAATCGCCAAATCGGGCCGCTGCCGCGCGCCATAGACGGTGAAAAATCGCAGGCACACGCAACGCACGCCGTACAGGTGCGCGTAGGCGTGGCAGAACAACTCGCCCGCCGCTTTCGTCGCGGCGTACGGTGAAATCGTTTGGCGAATGGGGTCGTCTTCGCCGAAGGGCATCTTCGCGTTGATGCCGTAGACGGAGGACGACGACCCGAAGACAAACTGCTCGACCCCGTGCGTGCGCGCGAATTCGAGCAGGTGAATCGTCCCCGTGATGTTCGTCTCAGAGTACAGCGTCGGCTCGCCGAGCGAAGGACGCACGCCCGCTCGCGCCGCCAGATGCACGATGGCCCCAAAGCGCGTTTCCGCAAAGACGCTTTCAAGTGCTGCGCGGTCGCGGATGTCCGCATCGACCAACTGGAAATCATCACGTCCGAGGTGCGGCGCGACGTTGGCGCGCTTCACGGCGGGCGCGTAAAAATCGTTAAAGTCGTCGATCACCGTCACGCGCCACCGCCCTTCTTCGAGCAGCCGCCCGACGAGGTGCGAGCCGATGAAGCCCGCGCCGCCCGTCACTAAAATGTCTTGTCGTTCACTCACCCCTCGCTCCTCTAATCTAAAGTCGTGCGGTATTAGTGCATCAGCAAAAGCTTTCAAACAGTTTTCAGTTTTGAGTTTTAAGTTTTGAGCTGAAAACCGAAAACTGAAAACTCAAAACTGTTTATTTTGCCATGCTGCTTAGTTGGCTCATCTCAGCGTCGCGTCACCGAGCGGGGGTTACCACGCACCGCGGTCTGCCGCCGCCGTTCATCCTCCATGCGTTGCTGTTCCTGCCGCTGGCGCAGTTCCCTGTCTACGAACTCACGCCGTATCATCAACGTCATGTATAGCCCCACCAGCAGCAGCGCGGTGACAAATATGATTTCAGGATAGCCCACGAAACTCCTCCTTCTATTTATCCAAAACGATTTTTCGTCGATTGTACTACACACGGAAATTCGTGAGGCCCGGCGGACGCCCTCTTTCCGCCCCGCGCGTTTGTCATTGCTCTCCGACTCCGACGATGCGCTGAATCAGCTTCTCGTCATTTGGGATGAGACCCGACTTGACGAGGCGCGGCGTCAGCGTCCGCCAATTGCGGTCAGCGGCGAAGACGCGGCGAAACAGCGGCAACGCTTCGTCGACGCGATTCATATTGACGAGCGCGACGGCGTGCCAGTAGATCATCTCCAGGTTTGTCGGCACCAACTTCTCCGCCGCCGCGTATTCGCGCAGAGCACCTTCGTTATCTTTACGCTCGACCGCGAGGTCGCCCGCGTTCATGTGATTGTAGGTGCGCTGCAACGTCAAAAGCCTGCGCAGTTCTTTCAGCGGCTCGGCACTGTCGTCAACCCGCAGGTCGAACACGCGGTCGGCCCACGGCTTCCCCGTCGGCTTGCCCGCGACGACGACAAGCGCGGCGGACTGCTTGCCGCGGATGTCGCCGCCCTCGGCCTGCGCCGCTTCGAGCGCGGCCATCATCCGTTCCGCCAGACCGCCCTTTATCACCTCGAACGCGCGCGACATCGCCGGCCACACTTTGTCGTTCAGCATCAAATTAGCCTGCACCGAATAATCCTTGCCGACGAAATGACCAGCCGCCTCGATGCACTTCTGCCCGGTGTGCGCCTCGACCCGTCCCTGCGCGTCGATCATCGCAACCTGCCGCACGTCGCGCCCTTCGTCGCCGGCGACGAGCGACTTCAGAGCATCGGGCGCGCTCTTGCCGGCGCGCATCAAGTCAAGTCCGAGTTTGCCATATGCCGGGTCAACAAACGACTGCGTGGCGATTGCGCCGACGCCCGCCTCCGCCCACGGCACAAGCTGACCAACCGAAAACCAGTTCGACTGCACCGCGACACCGAGTTCGCCCGTCGCCGGATCACGCGCCACAATTGAGTACGTATGAACAGGACGCAACGGGCGCGGAGAAGAGGATTGTTCTTCGACCTTCCGCGCGACGGCACGCGCCGGCCAGACCAGTGAGGCAGTGAGTGCGGCACACACCAGCAAGATTACAGCGAGCGTTAACATTCGTTTCATCATTCTGTCCGATCTCTGCAAAGGTTAGGATTGAAATAAAATACATTCACCGCTGAGCACGCCGAGGACGCAGAGCATAACCCAGCTTTCCGCCTGATCGATGATGCTGCCTTTTGTTTCTCAGTGTTTCTCCGCGCCCTCTCGCGTCCTCTGCGGTGAAATTCCGGGAAGTTATTTGATTCGTAATCCCTCCGGCGCAACTTGCCGCAGTCAAAAGAAACATGCGCCGACATGAGCTATACTTCGCCACCAAGCATTCATAACATAGATTGAATCAATCTTCATCGGCATCGGAAAAGGTATGACTAATACTAACGCAGATTCTTTTGACCGCATCGCCATGATCGGCACGGGCCACGTCGGCGCAACCAGCGCTTACGCACTGCTGACGAGCGGTGTCGCGCGCGAGATCGTGCTGATTGACATCAATGCCGAACACGCCGAGGGCGAGGCGATGGACTTGCAGCATTCCGTGCCGCTCACGTCGCCGGTGCGCATCTGGGCGGGTGATTACAAAGACGCCGCGCAGAGTTCCGTCGTCGTCATTACGGGCGGCGTCGGCGGTCGCCCCGGCGAATCGCGCCTCGACCTTCTGGGCCGCAACGTGACGGTCGTGCGCGAATGCACGCGCCGCTTGATGGACGAAGGCTTTGAC
>JACDEG010000214.1 GCA_013816505.1 Pyrinomonadaceae bacterium
GGACGCACCAGCACCGGATAGCCGATCTGAGCCGCGACCTCTTTCGCCTCCGCGCTCGACGTCGCAGTGCCGTTTTCGGGTTGCGGAACTTTCAGTTCACGCAGCAACGCGCCAAAGCGTTTGCGATCTTCCGCGAGGTCAATCGAATCCGGCGACGTGCCGATGATCGGCGCTCCCGCCTCATGCAAGCGCATCGCCAGATTGAGCGGCGTCTGCCCGCCGAACTGCACGATCACACCTTCCGGCTTCTCCACATCGATGACGTTCATTACGTCCTCGAACGTCAGCGGCTCAAAGTACAGGCGGTCGGACGTGTCGTAGTCGGTCGAAACGGTTTCGGGATTGCAGTTGACCATAATCGTCTCGAAGCCCGCATCGCGCAGCGCGAACGAGGCGTGGCAGCAGCAATAATCGAATTCGATTCCCTGCCCGATGCGGTTCGGCCCCGATCCGAGGATCATGATCTTGCGCTCGTTCGTCGGCGCGCTCTCGTCCTCCTCCTCATAGGTTGAATAGAGGTACGGCGTGAACGACTCGAACTCTGCGCCGCACGTGTCGACGCGCTTAAAAACAGGAACGATACTGAGTCGCTTACGGTGCGCACGAACCTCATCTTCGGTACTGCCGGTGAGATACGAGATGCGGCGGTCGGAAAGCCCGCACTCCTTCGCATCGCGCAACGCTTCGGGCGAAACATCTTCGAGCTTGTGCCCTTCGATCACGTCCTGCACGTGCATTACATCTTGCAGTTGTTCGAGGAACCACGGATCGATTTTCGACAGGCGGTGAATTTCGGAGATCGTCCAGCCGTGTTGCAGCGCGTAGGTGACGTACGAGAAGCGCTGCGAGTTCGGTCGCGCAAGTTTTCTTTGTAGCTCGTCATTCGGCACGTCGGCGAGGCGGAGAGGCTTCACCGCTTCGAGCGAGCGCAGGCCCTTGAAGAGTGCTTCCTTAAAGGTGCGGCCCATCGCCATCACTTCGCCGACCGATTTCATCTGCGTCCCCAAAACGTCCTCGGCCTCTTTGAACTTCTCGAAATTCCACTTCGGGATTTTCGCGACGACGTAATCAATCGTCGGCTCGAACGAGGCCGGAGTCTTCTTCGTGATGTCGTTCGGAATCTCGTCGAGCGTGTAGCCGACGGCGAGTTTGGCAGCGATCTTCGCTATCGGAAAGCCGGTCGCCTTCGATGCGAGCGCCGACGAGCGCGAGACGCGCGGGTTCATCTCAATGACGCGCACCTCGCCGTTCTCCGGATTGACCGCGAACTGAATGTTCGACCCGCCCGTCTCGACGCCGACCTTGCGAATCACCGTGATGGACATGTCGCGTAAGATTTGATACTCGACATCGGTCAGCGTCTGCGCCGGGGCGACCGTGATCGAGTCGCCGGTGTGGACGCCCATCGGATCGAAGTTCTCTATCGAGCAGATGATGACGACGTTGTCCGCAAGGTCGCGCATCACCTCGAGCTCGTACTCCTTCCAGCCAAGGATTGATTCTTCGATCAAGACTTCGTGGACGGGCGAGGCGGCGAGTCCCCCGCGCACGATCTCTTCAAACTCTTCCGGGTTGTAGGCGACGCCGCCGCCGGTTCCGCCGAGCGTGAATGATGGGCGGATAATCGCCGGGTAGCCGGTCTCTTCGACGATCCGTTCAGCATCGGCCCACGACTTCGCGAAGTCGCCGCGCGGCATCGGCAGCCCCGCCGCCTCCATCGCCGCTTTGAACAATCGACGGTCTTCCGCGATTTTCACCGCCTCAAGTTTCGCGCCGATCATCTCGACACCGTATTCGTCGAGGATGCCGGCGTCGGCGAGCGCGACGGCAAGGTTGAGCGCGGTCTGCCCACCGACGGTCGGCAACAGCGCATCGGGGCGCTCGCGGCGAATAATCGCGGCGACCGTTTCGACCGTCAAGGGTTCGATGTAGGTGCGGTCGGCGGTCTCCGGATCAGTCATGATCGTCGCCGGGTTCGAGTTGACGAGGACGACTTCGTAGCTCTCCTGGCGCAGCGCCTTGCACGCCTGCGTGCCGGAGTAATCGAACTCGCCGGCCTGCCCGATCACAATCGGCCCCGACCCGATGACGAGAATTTTCTTAATGTCTGTACGTCTTGGCATCTGCGCAAATTTTATTCAGCGGTGAAAGAGTATGATGAAGCGAGTCGGAGAATTATACACAACAGGTCGGATGAGGACGAATCGCTTGCGGAAGAATGTTAGCCGAAAACACGCGCCCCACGAGACCTGTCTTCCGCCGGCGCGCTCGGTGCATGGAGCGTCACGCTAAACATTACCCGCGCCACCTTGAATTGAACTGGCATTTACGAAAGAATGCTGATCCGCATCAACGATCTACGGGGAGCACGGGCAGTCGCCAAGTCACATTCTCACGAGGTGAAATAATGAAACGACAAGTGATTCTTTATCCCGGCGAAGATGGCTTTATCGTTGCCGAAGTCCCAAGCCTTCCCGGATGCATCAGTCAGGGTCAGACTCGCGACGAAGCATTAGCTAACATCCGCGAAGCCATCGCCCTCCATGTCGAAATCCTGCGGGAGCGCGGCGAGCTGGTGCCAGACGATCACGTGGAAATGGTTGAGGTTGCCGCGTGACAAAGCTTCCTGTCATCTCCGGCGCTGAATGTGTCAAGGCGCTTGAGAAAGTTGGCTTCGTCGTCCAACGTCAACGCGGCAGTCACATCACAATGGTACGCCTCAACCCTCCGGCGCAAACAACAATTCCGAACCACAAAGAACTCGACAGGAGCACGCTGCGTGCCATCATCCGACAAACTAATTTGAGCGTAGATGATTTCGTCGCTCTTTTGTAAAGACATGTCACCCGCTTCATGACAGTGATATTCAGCGCCGACGAACGCTAACGACCAACTAAAGATATTAACTGCACCGCCGCCTCGTACCACAGCACTCTATCTTGACGTGATGGCGTATGTTAAGCCACTCACCAGAAAGGATGTCTCCCCATGCCGTTCACGCTGATTAAGGGTACGTTTCATCTGGTCAACACGTCGTCCAACGGGCGCCAGACCGGCTTCCAACCGGACGGTGATTCGCTGCAATTCAAGCCCACCAACCCGGCTCATTTGGACAAGCTCGAAAAGATCGCGATGCCTTACAAGCTGACCAGCATCGGATCGGTGCAGTTGCGCTTCGAGGGCATCGATGCGCTCGAACTGCATTACCAGCCGAGGGGCGCAACGTCGACGCACCAGCCGCGCCCGCTGGCCGACGATGCGCGCGACCTTCTCACCGGACTGTTACAACTCAACCCGGTGCCGTACGTCGCGCCGCGCAACATCAGCGTCAACCCGCCGGTTGAGCGCGATGCCACGCCCGGCTACATCCTTTCGCGCAGCCTCGAAGTGAACGGCCGCCCCGTGTCGTTCGTCTTCGCCGGCAAGACCACGCGCAAGGACGGGAGCAGTGTGAACATGACGACCGTGATGTTGAAGCGCAGCGTCAACTACAAACTGCTCCTTAACGGCCACGCCTACCCGCTGTTCTACGACACCTTGTTCGCCGACCTGCGCAACACATTGGCGGACGCGACGCGACAGGCGCGCACTGGCGGACTGGGACTGTGGGCGCTCGACGGCTCGCAAATCGGCGTCGCGGCCCGCACGCGGGAGGAACTCGAAGCCGGCGGAGTCACCTTCCCGAAACTGTTCCGCCGCGTGACGGACTACTTCGCGAAGACCGGCGGCTCGATTCAGGATTTTCTGAAGTGGTTAAAGAAGACACGCGAACAGGTACAGGACTTGGACCCGACCTCGCCCACCTTCACTAACTTCACGCACTTCGACAACATGGTGCGCGTTGCGGATGGACGGGTCGCGTTGCGGCAGACACCGGAGACGATGCTTTTTATCAGCGCGAAGAGTCCGAGCGAAGCGTTCGTCAGTTTGCTTTGGAGTTAATAGCGGTTGCAGTTCGCGGTCAAGTAAGGTAGGAATGGTGCGGCGGCGAGATTCTAAATCTGTTGCGCGTCGATCTTGCGCCGATAGTCGTCGCCTTCCATCTGGACGGTCTTGCACATCTCGTAGAGGCGGCTTCTGAGGCGTACGCCGACGCGGTCTTCGAGGGTTTCGTCGGTGGCCGTGCGGCGGGCGTCGAGGTAGTTGGTGGTGAAGATAGTCAGCTTTTTGTCGTTGTAGCGCGTGCCGATGATCTGCATCATCGTTTCCTTCACCCAGTCGGTCGGCTTCGACGCGCCGAGTTCATCGAGCACCAACACTTCCGCCTGATACACGGGCGCAAGCAGCTTCAACTCCGAAGTCTTCGACACCGGGTTATACGAATCCTGAATCTCTTTCAGCAGCGAGCCGAATTCGTAGAACAGACTCTGGATGCCCTTATCCATTAAGCCGCGCAGCACCGCCACCGACAAATGAGTTTTGCCGACGCCGACGGTGCCCATCAACAGCAGGCCGCGCTCGACCGCCGGGTACTCGCGCACCAGACGAAAGGCATAGTTGAAAGCTTTGAGTTGCGAGCCGTTGCCCTGCGTCGGGTAGTAGTTTTGCAGCGAGCACCCATCGTAGCGCCGCGGTATGCGCGCCGTGTCCACGAGCTTCGTCCGCAGACCTTCTGTCCGGCAGCCGCAACGGCGCGCGCCTTTGCCCGACACTACTTCCATTCCGGTGCCGAAGCAGCGCGGGCAGGCCGCCGACACCGGCACGCCTGCCGCCATCTCGCGCCCTGCCGGTGTGCGCGACACCGACAGTTTCTCATCGACCGGTTCAGGATCGGGCACGGCGAAGAGCGGCGGAATCTTTTTGGCGTTGTCGGACGACATGAAAACGTACTACTTCAGTGTCTGTTGGAAACTACGCGGCTCCACGCAAAGGGAGTTAATGAGCAGATGCGTGGAAGACCTCAACCTGACTTTCTGACTATCAATTTGATCTGCTTCGGAAATGCGACGCGGATTATAGCATCCGAAAATGAGATTGCAAGACCGGTTTGCAGAGAGATCAGACCGTACCGATTTTGGTGAGAATTCCTGGTCAAGCAGCCGCGCCCCTCGCTTCAACCAATCGCCGCCGCCTTGATTGGCGGCAGACTACCGGCGCTTCTGTTCGGCGCAAGCGACTTCAGACCAGTCTGTAAAGGAGTTCGAGGATGCCAACCACGACGACGATTCCGAGCACCGTGAGAATCAAGATGAGTTGCCAGCTAAAGACATAGCGGCGGCAGGGACGGCATCGCAGCCCTCCTTTGCTCAATGGCCTTGCGCAGTACGGACATCTCATGAGGTTTTCGGTTCGGTCTTTGCCCAAGCATGCCATGCCAATCGCGGGACGGTCAAGCGTCTCTACTGAAAGTTACGCCAGGGTGCGCTGGCGAGACGCACCACCCGGAGACCGTGTGATATATTTAGGCCCGACGAAGTTATGACACCACGAAATCGATTGGCCCGTGTCCCTGCCTCAACACGCGCGCCTTCCAATCTACATGACATGGGTATTCTGAACGGACTGCTTGCCAAACTCGGCATCCGCGCCGCTGGCACTTACCGCCCCCCGCGGCGTGTATTTCTGCTCGACGACGATACGCTTCGCCACCAATGGTTTGCGAAGCAGTTCACCCGCGACCAGTTTGATGTTGCCATCGAGCCGTCGCGCGCCATCGAACTGTTGAGCGCCAATTCGTACGACGCGATTTTTTTGGATCACGATCTGCTGCCAGAGCATTATTACTCCACCGAGCACGACGACGAACGCACCGGATACGCCGTCGCTGCGTGGCTGGCATCCAACCCGGCGTTTCAGGCCGCGTCGACCATCATCGTTCACACACGCAACGCCGACGGCGCGATGCGGATGGTCGAAGAACTGCGCCGCGGCGGGCGGCAGGCCGAGTATGTCCCTTACCCTGTGCTGGTTCCGAACATCAAAAAGTATTGGCCGAAGTGAGATCGGAATGCGATTACTCAGTAGTGACAGGTGACAGGTGACAGGACAGAATCTGGAGATTGCCGATTGCCGAACAAGTGGTGTTTCTTTCAATCCGCATTCCGCAATCTGCAATCCGCAATGATCTTGTCACCTGTCACCTGTCACCTGTCACGTTAAAATTCTCGACTCGCGCCGCTGCCGTTCGTCTGGTAGTTTGTTCGGGCGGCAATCACCTGCGCGTAATTTTTCTGTGTTCGGCGGAGTAGACTATTGATGAACAAAGCAATTCTCTCGTTGTTGCTCACACTCTCTTTCTCTACACATCTTGCAGCGACCAACCAAGCGGCGAACAACCGGCAATCGCCCGAAGAATATCTGTCGCGTGCGCATGCGCTGCTGGCGCGGTCCGAGGTCACGAAAGCCTTTGCGTTCGTCGATCAGAACCGCGACGCGACGTTACGCGAGTGGGCTGCGATCACCGAGATTAACGCGCCGTCCGGGAAAGAGCGGGCGCGCGCTGCCTTCGTCGAAAAGATTCTGCGCGGCTACAAAAGCTTGAATGTTCGCTACGACTCAGCCGGCAATTTAATCGCGGTGCGCAAGGGCACGGGTGGCGGCCCTATCGTCGTCGTCGACGCGCACCTCGACACGGTCTTTCAGGAAGGACTGAAGATTAAGGCGACGATCCGCAACAGCCGGATTTATGCCCCCGGCGTCGGTGATGATACGCGCAACGTCGAGGCGATGCTCGCCGGTATCCGCGCGATGGATCACGCTCGTATCAGAACCAAAGGCGATTTAGTTTTTCTCTTCAGCGTCGAGGAAGAGACTTCGATGCGCGGCGCAAAGGAGTTCATCAAAGAGCACAAGGGAAAGATCGATTATTACATCGCGCTTGATGGCGGCTACGAGGGCTTCACTTACGGTGGCATCGGCATCAATTGGTATCGACACCACATCATTGGCCCCGGCGGGCACACTCGCTCGGCAACCCCTCCCTATTCGGCGGCGCTACCGCTGGCCCGTGCCATCGCGCGCATCTACGAGTTGCCACTCGCCCACAACCCGCCAACGAACCTGAACATCGGGATGCTCGGCGGCGCGGAGGTCGTCAACGCGAAGGCGGCCGACGCGTGGTTCACAATTGATTTGCGTTCGACGAGTAACGAAGTGATTGCCGGCCTCGAACAGAGAATCGCCGCGATCATCAAAGAGGAATCCGAGCGCGCGGGGATGACGGTCAGGACGGAGATCATCACGACCACCCCGGCATCGCAGCTACCCGGACACCGCGACTCGCGCCTGGTGCGGACGGCCGAGGCGGTGTATATCGCGTTGGGTTTCGCTCGCCCGCCAATCACGATCACCGGGTCGAACAACGCGAGCGTCGCGCTACTCGCCGGCGTGCCCGCTATCTCGACCGGGGCCGGCCCGTGCGGCGGCGCCCACTCGCTGACCGAATGGTGCGAGATCGAGCCGCTTTACAACGGCATCAAGAAAATTTTGTCACTGCAATTAGCGCTCGCAGAGTTGGAAAGCAGCACTAGAACCACCGAGTAAAGCGATGGCGTGAGGGTGAGAATGCTTCGCCGATTTTTCGTGACGGCATTTTGCCGGACTTCCGCCGGCCTTTAACGTGTGCGCCGATTTGAATTGCCGCGCCAAATCTTTGATAGCACCCACGCGCCCGCCACCACGGCGACTTTGCTGAGAGACAGCTTATCCTCACCACGGCGGCCTTTCGGCGAAGGCGACGCGAAGGCGGTAGCGTTGGTGCGCGCGCGCGGGGATTGGGTGCTCTGAGCGGGTTGATTGCCGGGCCGGATTCTTTTCGCGTCCGCGCGCCCAAACGCCGCAGCGTTGCTCTTGCCGCCGCCTTTTGAATCCTTCACGCCGGAACTTTTCTCGCCGGGACTCTTCTCGCCCTTCTCTTTCGCGTCGGGCGCGCCCGCTTTCGCCATTGCATGCTCGATCTCGGCGTTAGTCTCGCCGCCGATGAGGATCGCCGCGCCCGTCAGATAGAACCACAGCATCAGGATGATGACCGCACCGAGCGAGCCGTAAGTCGCGCTGTAGGTGTTGAAGTAACTCAGGTACGTGCGAAAGGCGAACGAGACGAGCAGCCACAGCACGACGCCGACGATGGCACCCGGCGTGACCCACTGCCATTTGGCTTCGCTGACGTTCGGCGCGAAGTAATAGATGAAGCCGAACCCTAAAATTACGAACGCCAGAACGACCGGCCACTGCACGATCTTCCATGTCAGTTCGAAAACTTCTCCGAGGCCGAAGCTACCGGCGACCGCCTCCGCGATGGCGTGGCCGTAGAGCACCAGCACCAGCGCGGAAATAATCAGCACCGCGAGCGCGATTGTCAGACCGATGGCAACCAGGCGCGACTTCCACCATGGGCGCGACTCCTCGACATCATAGGCGATGTTGAGCGACTCGCTAATTGCCCCCATCCCGTTCGACGCCGCCCACAGCGCTGCGAGGATGCCCAATGAGAGCTTGCCGCCGCCACTGCTGTCGATCACGCCGTTCATCGTTGAACTGACCAAATCGGAAGCCTCGCCGGGCAGGACGGTGCTGAGGTACCTGAATAAATCCGCGCGCAACTCGCTGTTCTCACCGGCGAAATAGCCGAGCAGCGATATCAGGAAGAGCAATAGCGGGAAGAGCGCCAACAAAAAATAGTAAGCGAGTTGCGCGGCGCGACCGAAGACATCATCCTCCGTCATCTCGCGCCAGACGTTCTTCGCCAGTTCTTTCCACGACAACCCGCCGAGTCCCCAGATCGTCGCCATCACCGACCTCCCATTGATTTGTTCAAGCCACGGCGAGCATTACTTCACCAGCGTGCCGGTACGGCCCCACCGGGAGTTTTGAATAAAATCCTGGAGGAAGAACCCACTCGATGGCGCGCTCTGGTCGTAAGACCAGTAGACGAACATCGCGCGCCCAATAATCAAGTCGCGCCGCACAAAGCCCCAGTAGCGGCTGTCGGAACTGTTGTCGCGGTTGTCTCCCATCACGAAGTATGAATCATCCGGCACAGTGATCGCCCGGCGGCCCTCGAAGGTCGGGTAATCTGGCGGCTCCGCGCCACGTCGCGTCAACTGCTGCCTGTGGTCGGGTCGGTAGTAGACCGTGTACGGCCCGTCGCCTGCCGCGGGTGGGTCGTCGAGTATGGCTAAGGGTGCTTTGTGGGCGGGGTCGCTTTCCGGCTCGCTGAAGCCGGGATCGACGGCGGTGATGAGACGCTCCGGTAGCGGCTCGCCGTTAATGAAGATGCGCTCGTCGCGGAACTCAATGCGATCATTCGGCAACCCGATCACACGCTTCACAAAGTTGGTGACGTAGGGCACGCTCGTCGGGTCGTTAGCGTCCAGCACCGGATCGTTCTGGTTGCCCGGGTATTTGAAAACGATAATGTCACCCCGCCTGATCTCGCGTTGCGGAAGGAAAGGCAGCGGCGGACCGGGCGCGAAGATAAATTTATTGACCAGGAGATGGTCGCCGATGAGAATCGTGTTCTGCATCGACCCGGTCGGAACTTTCACTGCCTGGACGATGAATGTCATCCCAAACAGCGCCATGATCGCAGTAATCACGAGCGACTCGAAATACTCGCGAAAGACACTGCGCGACGGCCCCGGCGGCACCCCGGCGGCGGCGGCGTTCGGAGAGCCGGATGGATTCGGTTGCCGCCGCCCCGACTGCTTGGCCGACGAAGCTCCCGTCTGTGATTCAGCAGGCGGTTCCGCAACTCCTGCCCCCATGTTCGGATTGTTCATATGGTTTGCATCGTAGAAAACAGAAGCTTAACGGTCAAGCCGAATAGCAATTGACGAAGGACACCGGGCAGCAGGCATTCTTGATTAA
>JACDEG010000215.1 GCA_013816505.1 Pyrinomonadaceae bacterium
TCCGCCTCTGGACGTTCATCGCGGCCCCGTCAATGCTCGTCCGTTGGGCCACAGCATTTGACATCCCGTTCACGTCATCGTGAGATTCGCGCAACTATTGGGCACTATGGTATAAGTTTGGTTTAATCGAAGAAATGATCGGTTCTCACCATTGTGAAACTAACGCTTTGGTAGTGTTCAGACATCATGTTACCGGGTGTTACAAGTACGGAAACAAACCTTTCAACGATGGAGTCTGCCCGGCGTGGTCCTTACGCCTCGCTTGCGGAAGTCCACGTACAAGTGTGCGACGCTGACACGCACGCTCGATAACAACTTCAGAAATTTCGGGTCGCTGGATTTCTTCGGCCCACCCATGAATCGCCCCACATTTGAACTTTGATTTAAGGAGTCTGCTTCATGACTAAGTTTTTCCGCTTTTCATTCGCCGCGCTCTGTCTTGTCGCTTGCCTGAACGCGACGGTGCCGGCCCAATCGACCACGGACGGTGCCATCGGCGGTGTCGTCAAAGACCCACAAGGCGCGGTCATCCCGAACGCGACCGTGAGCGTGCGTAACGAAGAAACTAACCGCGAGAGCACCGCTACATCGGACGACGAAGGCCGCTTTCGCGCCGCCCAGCTTCAGCCCGGTAACTACACAGTGACAATCAACGTGCAGGGCTTCGCGCCGTTCACTCAACCAAAGATCGTGGTCGAAGTAGGCCGCGTCACTACTCTCGACATCCCGCTCGCTATATCAGGCAGTTCAGAGGTCGTCGAAGTGACCGGCGAAGCTCCGGTCATCAACACTACGCAGCAGGATTTTTCCAGCAACATTAACCAGACCTCGATCAACGAGTTGCCGATCAACGGGCGCCGTTGGTCTAACTTCGCGTTGCTGACGCCGGGCGCAGTACCGGATGGTGCTTTCGGCTTGATTAGTTTCCGTGGCGTTTCTGGACTCCTGAACAATAATACGGTTGACGGTGGAGATAACAACCAAGCGTTCTTCTCTGAAGAGCGTGGGCGCACGCGCATTCCCTACGTGATCAGTCAGGCGTCAATCCGCGAGTTTCAGGTGAATACTTCAAACTACTCTGCGGAATACGGGCGGGCGGCGGGCGGCGTCGTCAACGCCGTCACCAAGAGCGGAACGAATGAGTTTCACGGCCAAGCCTTCTTCTACGACCGCGACAATAAGCTGGGCGCGCGTAACGCTTTCAGTTTTCGGACGATTGGCACTCCCCCCAACACTCAGGTCGTCGGGCTGAAGCCGACGGATCGTCGTTTGCAATACGGCGGCGCAGTCGGCGGTCCGATTGTGAAGGACAAGCTCTTCTTCTTTTTCAGTTTCGACCAACAGAAGCAGACTTTCCCCGCCGTCGCCGCAGAGACCATCGGCTCCTTCAATCTCACCGCAGCGCAGCAGGCCACGCTTACTGCGCGCGCCCTCAGTACCGCCCAGCGCGATGCGGGACTCGCGTTTTTACAGAGCATAACGGGTGAGGTTCCACGCCGGCGCGATCAGTACATTGTTCTCCCGAAAATAGACTGGCTGATCAACGCCAGCAACACCTTCACCGCGACCTACAATCGCTTGCGCGCGGAAGCGCCCGCAGGCGTTCAATCGCAGGCGGTGGTGACTCGCGGGATTCGGAGTTTTGGCGACGACTTCGTGAATGTTGATTCACTCAACTTACGTTTGGCGTCAACAATTTCGCCCGTCCTACTCAATGAAGCGCGATTCCAGTGGGGTCGTGATAACGAATTCCAACTCAGTCAGGAGCCTGCGCCCGGTGAGGCGACGACTGGCCCCAATGGTCGCCCCCCCTCAGTTGCTATCACCAACGTTATCACCTTCGGCAAGCCCAACTTCCTTGATCGCCGTGCATTCCCCGACGAGAAGCGCTGGCAATACGCCGACACCATGACCTACACCGTCGGTAATCACACCCTCAAGTTCGGCGGAGACATCAACCGGGTCAGCGACCTGAACGACAATCTGTTCCAGGAAGAGGGCGCTTACGCCTATAACAATATTGTGGACTTCCTGACCGATTTCGCGATCCCTTCGGGAAGGTGTGGTACTGGCTTTAATCAGAGATGTTACAGCAGATTTAATCAGGGATTCGGCCCAACTGCTTTCAAGTTCAGCACCACCGACTACAACTTCTTCATCCAGGATGACATTCGCGTCAGTCAGCGATTGACGGTGAATCTGGGATTGCGCTACGAGTATCAAAAACTGCCCGAGGCGCAGATTCCCAATCCGCTCGCTCCGCAAACGAGTGTCTTCCCATCTGACAAGAACAACTTTGGCCCGCGGTTCGGCTTCGCTTATGACATTACGGGCGACGGCAAGACTTCGGTGCGCGGCGGCTACGGCATCTACTACGGGCGGATCATCAACTCGACCATCTCGAACGCCATCACCAACACGGGCGTATCCACCGGGCAACTCCAATTCGAGTTCGTGCCGACCACAGCGGGGTCTCCGACCTATCCGAATGTTGTTGCCACACCACCAACCGGGACGACGACGCGCCCAGACATCATCTTCTTTAGCCAGAACATGGCTAACCCGCAGATTCATCAGGCCGATTTGGTATTTGAGCGTGAGGTTGCGAAGAATACTGTGGCATCTGTTTCGCTTCTCGTGAGCCTCGGTCGCAGGCTTCCTACTTTTGTGGACACGAACCTGGATTTCCCGACGCAGGTTACTCCCTACACGGTCGTCGGCGGAGACTTGAACGGGCAGACTTTCCGCTTCCCCCGTTTCACCAATCGACCGAATGCCGGTTTCGGGCGTGTGACTGAGATTCGCAGCACTATCAAATCCGAATATGAGGCTCTGGTGCTCCAGCTCAATCGTCGCTTGAATAAGGGCCTTCAGTTCCAGGTCAACTATACTTTTTCGAAGGCGACCGACACCGGGCAAGTTTCGCAGACATTTACTACCGGCAGCGTGCCGCTCAATCCGTTTGACTATAGCCTTGAAAATGGGCGGACGAGCTTCGACATCCCTCACAGGTTTGTGGCAAGCGTTGTCTGGAATCCGACGTTTTTCTCTAACGCTTCGGACAGCAGAGTCGGGCGCGCGATCTTCAACGGCTTTACTATCGCGCCCATCGTGCAGATTTCTTCAGGACGACTGAATTCGGCTGGTGTCTCCGGCAACGCGCCAAATTGCCGCGCCCCGCTAGGCTGCGCCGGACTCATCCTTCCTGATGCTTCCAGCACCGGCCTCTTCGGATCGGGACCTAGCTCCGGCGACCGCTTCCCCGTCTTTGGTCGCAACTCCTTCCGCTTCCCGAAGACAGCGAATGTTGATTTACGCCTCTCGCGTCGCTTCCGACTTACGGAGACAATGAACATCGAGGTTCTGGGTGAAGCATTCAACCTTTTCAATCGCCTCAATGTTACCGACCGTGGCACGCGTTTGTACACAGTAACGACAGCCAGTGCCACCAATGCGCCGACGGTGACTGCGGGCACGCCCATTCTTCTGTTTGATCCGCTTTTTACGGTTCCAACCGAGGCGGGCAACACGATCTTCCGCGAGCGGCAGATTCAATTTGCTGCGCGCTTTGAGTTTTAATCACAGCAATGATCAGTCTAATGCGGGTGTGCTTTAGAAATAGGGCACACCCAAACTTTTGTTCGGAGATCAAGCATTCGCGCGAGATAGAATGTACGGAAAAGGACGCACTATACTATGCTGCCGATGCTATGCGTGTTCTCTATATGCCTCGTATCATGATGGTAAGTAACAACTTTTCTTGACGGCAACGACAGTCGCACGAAAATTTGTTTGCTGGCACGAACATTGCCGTATGCTTATTCCGAAAGTTAGAACAAAGCGTAACCCAGGCGCTGCTACTTGTTAACGGATTGAAAATCCGTATCTACTAAAAGGAGGCTGAAGAGATGAGTCTACCAAACAGAGATGAGGTCGAAGGAAAACTGGATCAAGCAAAGGGTGTGGTGAAAGAGAATGTCGGTCGCGCGATTAACGACCGCGACATGGAAGATGAAGGAATCGCCGACCGTGCCAGCGGCAACGTGCAGGAAGGTTATGGCGAGACCAAGCGTAAAGTCGGTGACACCATTAAAGACATTGGTGATGCGGTCGGTCGGTAAGTTTTCCCAATGCTCACGTAGGTATATAAATTTCGGGACAATTGTTAAGGCCGGAGCGACAGATCAAACAGTCGCTCCCGGCCTTTTGTTTGTTTGAATAAGACTCGTCACTGCGGCTCCTTAAGCGTGCAGGGGAAGCGGACAAGCGCACGTCAAATGTTGTAAGGTTGCGCGCTGTCTGCCAAATTTAAAAAGGGGAAGAGTGAGCTTTGATTAAAGCTGTGATTTTTGACATCGACGGAACGCTGGTGGATTCAGTGGACCTCCACGCGCGTGCGTGGCAGGAAACTTTCAGGCACTTCGGGAAAGAGATTCCATTCAAGGACGTGCGCCGCCAGATCGGGAAGGGCGGCGACCAATTGATGCCGGTCTTTTTTACTAAAGAAGAGATCGACCGCTTCGGCGAAGAGATGGAAGAGTTTCGCGGCGACCTCTACAAGCGCGAGTATCTGTCGCAGGTGCGGGCCTTTCCGCAGACGCGCGAACTGTTCGAGCGCATCAGTGCCGATGGTAAACGTATCGCGCTCGCTTCCTCGGCGAAGGAAGACGAACTCGACACGTATCAAAAACTGGCGCGCATCGAAGATTTGGTGGAGAAGGAGACCTCCGCCGATGACGCGGAGAAATCGAAGCCGCACCCGGACATCTTTGAAGCTGCACTCGCACAGTTGGCCGACATTGAACCGGAAGAGGCCGTTGTTGTCGGCGACACGCCTTACGACGCGGAGGCCGCCGGCAAAATACCACTGCGCACCGTCGGCGTATTGTGCGGTGGTTGGGCCGAAGATGAACTACGCGCCGCCGGATGCATCGCCATCTATCGTGACCCCGCTGATTTGTTGGCGCGCTTTGAGGGGTCGCCGCTCCAGAAATAATGTGACGATGCGGTGAAGTGCCTTTCGTCTCGACCGCTGTGATGGTGTCGCGAGAGAGGTCTGTTGCGCCGCGCACAGCATTGTGAGAATCCTGCACATCAGTTCGGCGAGTGCGTTCGGCGGCGGCGAGCGTCATCTAGCGGACTTGGCAAATGCGCTCGCCGGTCGCGGTCACGAAATTCACGTCGCGTTGCGTCCGGCCTCGCCGCTCCGCGAAGCGCTCGCCGCACTGCCCACGGAAAACATCATCACGCTCGCGTTGCGAAACGCGCTCGACTTGCCGAGCGCGTTCAAGCTGTCGCGCATCATCCGGCAGCGGCGCATCGAGGTTGTTCACGCACACCTCGCGCGTGACTATCCGTTGGCGGCATTCGCAGTGCGGGCGGCGCGCGCTCAAGCCCAACTGATCGTTACCCGCCATGTCATGTTCCCACTAGGCCGCGTCCACGCGATGACGCTCGCCGGTGCCACGCACGTGATCGCCGTTTCAGCGCCGGTGGCACACGCGCTCCGGGCGCAAAATCTTTTTCCATCAAACAAAATCCGCGTGATCCCGAACGGCGTTAACGTCGAACGTTTCGCATCACAAGACAGTAATTTTGATTCTGAAACATTCCGGCAAGGCATCGTCAAGGATGCACGTTTTTTAATCGGGGCAATTGGCGAGTTGAGTCATGTCAAAGGGCAGGAGAATTTCATCCGCGCGGCGGCCTTCATCGCACATGGTTGCGCCGACCGAATTGATTTCGTCATCGCCGGCGAAGACCCATCGCCTGCCGGGCAAACACGCGCACGCCTCGCCAAGCTAGCCGACGAACTCGGCCTCGGTGATCGCGTGCATTTTCTCGGCAAGCGCGACGACGTTCCGGCGCTACTCGCCGCGCTCGATATCTTCGTGTCCGCATCGCGCTCCGAAGCTTTCGGACTGGCGATTGTCGAAGCGATGGTCGCCGGCGTGCCGGTCATCGCCACCGCTACCGAGGGCGCGCGTGAGATAATCACAGACAACGATACCGGACGGCTCGTGCCAGTCGGTGACCCCGAGGCGCTTGCTGACGCGACTCTCGCCCTCATCGCTAACGCTGCGGCGCGTGCGCGTCTCACAGAGAGTGCGCGCACAATGGCGAGCGAGCGGTTCAGCACCGACCGGATGATCGAAGCGACGGAGCAAGTCTATTGTGAAGCGGTGGCAGGACAGACTAAATCATGAGTTCAAATGTGAAGAGCGCAGGGTCAGCTAAACCGCCTTCAGGCACACGCTTTCTGCACTTTGTGAGACTTCAAAGTTTAGCTGTCGGCCTTCGACCATCATCAGGGCTTATTCACGCGGCGTGCTGCTGTTGCTGGCGCAGCGGGTTGTAGTCCTGTTCAAGATAGCGGCGGCCGATGTATTTCAGCACCGCCGAGACGTGCTTGCATTCGTAGGCCGGGTTCGCGTCGCCGCGAAAGATGAAGTCGGCGCACGTGCATACGAGCCTTTTCGACGCCGGGTCGCGGAACAGATGATAGTTTTGCTTGTCGTCCGATTCGGAGTGCGCAATCCATCCATAAGGGTCGGCTTCGCTCACTTCAATCCGGGACGCGCGGGCGGCGCGCTGCTCAGCCGGAGTGAAATCTTCTTTCTTCGGCGAACGTGTTTTTCCAGCTTTCATTCCAAATCTCCTCTCGATGCAACCTCGTCAAAATTGCCGCGTGCGGCGGCGGCGCGAGTGGCATCACGCATCAGTTTGACAGTTAGATGCAGTCCGAAAATCCTGCGTTTGACCGTTGCCCATGCGGCGTGTAATTTAAGTTCCGAGTTGGCGCGCCGCTTCACCGCGAAGACTTTCGAGCGACGAGCAGCGATGACATTTTTTATTAAAGAGATAAGGACATGAGCATCTTACGCGTGCGCGAGATCGAGATGGGGTACACCGAAACGGGTCGCGGGACGGCGGTCGCGTTGCTGCATGGATTTCCTTTCAACCGTTCGATGTGGAGCGAGCAACTGGAAGCTTTGAAGGGCAGTCATCGCGTCATCGCTCCTGACCTGCGGGGGCACGGCGAAACAACCGTGACCGACGATGCGGCGACGATGGAAGAGATGGCGCGCGACGTGGCGGCGCTGCTTGATGAGCTGAAGATTGAACGTGCGGCAGTCGGCGGATTGTCGATGGGCGGTTACGTCGCGCTCGCTTTCTGCCGCTTGTTTCCGCACCGCGTCCGCGCGCTGATCCTCGCCGATACACGCGCGGGCGCCGACACCGAAGAAGCGCGACGAGGACGCGAAGAGTTGGCACAGCGCGCACTGAGCGAAGGCATGGAGGCGATTGCCGACCAGATGCTTCCTAAACTCTTCGCTCCGGCGACGTTGGTTGATAAGCCGTTAGTCGTCGAGCGCGTCCGCCGGATGATACCTGACACGAACCCGGTGGGCGCGGCGGCGGCGCTACGCGGGATGGCTGTCCGCCGTGATCAAAAAAGCTTGCTGCCTGAGATTTCATCGCCGACGCTGATCGTTGTCGGAGACGAGGATGCCCTGACGCCGCCGTCAGAAGCTGAAGCATTGCATCGCGGCATTCGCGGCTCGCGGCTCGTCTCAATCAACGGCGCGGGCCACGTCTCAAACATCGAGCGGCCGACGGAGTTTAATTCCGCGCTCACCGATTTTCTCGGCTCGCTCGAACCTTGAAGTCAAGTACATCTGTGATTTACGTGGCGATTGATTTGCCATGTTACAACATAAAACATTCGCTAGGTGAATCAATGAATCAAGCGCGGGAAGAATGGAAGTACCGAATTGAGGAGCGCGTCCGGTGGGGCGATGTTGATGCCGCGAGGATTATCTTCTATGGAGCATATATCCGATTCTTTGAGTTTGCCGAGACGGAACTTTTTCGCTCCGTCGGTCTACCTTACGGCGTGATGTTCGATGAGCTTGACGTGTGGCTGCCGCGCGCTCACCTTGAATGCGATTTCCGTCAAGCCGCGCAGCTTGATGACCTGCTCGAAGTGTCTGTGTACGTCGGTCGCATCGGCACTAAATCGCTCCGGCTGAACTTCGAAGTGCGACGTAAAACCGAAATAGCGCTCGTCGCTGAGGCTCATTTCATCCTCGTTGCTGTGCGCCGCGACACCTTTGAGACCGTCAACATTCCTGAAGAATTGAGGCAGCGACTCGCGCCGTACACGCAACCCTCTGACACAATGGCCGCCCCGAACGATTCACTTCACTAATTGTGTGCACCTCAATCGTCAGAAAGGCCAGGCAGCACGGCGTACAAGAGTTCGCTTTAAATTTACGTAGCCCTGATCTCCCACCACTAACTCACATAAAGTCCGTCGGATGCCGCCATGCAGTCGCGCGAAATCAACCAACCGATCCGTGAACGGCGCCCCATGAAAGCTTCCGTAAAAGCGTCGCCGCATCTGACCGGCGCGTCGTAACTCTCGCCCGAAGTCCGCGCGCCACATTTTTTCAAAATCCATCGGTCGGCCACTTAAGTATGCTTCGGCAAATAGCTCCGCTGAACGCAAAGCATAATAGATGCCTTCGCCCGTGACAGGGTCGGCAAAACCCGCCGCGTCACCGAGCAACGCCCAGCCATCTCCTGTGGTTCTTCTCTGATCCAGAGTTTCCGGCGACAGACCCGGAATCCGCGCCGCGTATCGATCCGCAGTCGCCCGCAGTTTTTCTTCCACATCCTTTTCACGCGCTTTGTCTCGTGCGTTCGAAGCAGCAGACCATAGTGGAGATGTTGCGTCTTCTCTTTTGAGGTAGTATCCAATCATGAAATCCCACAGCAGGCAGTTAAGCGAGTGGTGATCGAAGTCGTCTTGCGCGGTCGCGATGCCGAATGAGATGTGATCCAGACGCGGAAACGCCCAGGCGTAACCGGCCCATCGCGGTAGGAAAGCAACAACGGTCGCGACATCGCCACTCGACGGTAGCGGCGTGCGGTACCCGAAGGCAACTTCCATCTCTGAGTTCGTTAATGCCCCGGCCAAGCGCCGCGCAATTGCGCTGTTCGCTCCGTCTGCTGCGACCAACATCCGACATTTCCATTGTTCGCCCGTGTTTGTGGATTTAATCGTCCAGCATTCGTTATTTTGCTTTGGAGCGCTGACCGAAACGCGCCCGGCTGAAATCACGCACGCCCCTGCATTACGCGCGCGTTCACGCAAATGGGAATCGAAAGCTCGGCGCGAGTAGATAGCAAAAGGTTCCTTTAATTTGAGCCGAATGCCCCTGCCCGCGGGCGAATACATTTCCACTTCGTTGACCGTGCGAGCGGCAGCTTCAAGCAGGTGCGGCCATGCCTTAAGTGCTTTCGACGTCACTCCGCCACCACAAGCCTTCGGTTCGTCCGCCGGACGACCATCGAAGAGTGCAACCTTCACGCCTCCTCGCGTCAACCGTTCAGCTGCAAACGACCCGGCCGGGCCAGCACCCACGACTACGACATCGTACAGGCAAGAATTTATTAGTGCGCACATCAATCAGGTAGTAAGGGGCTAGAGTAGTTATACTTACAGGGGGATTTACTTGTTGCAGGTCAATAATTATTTGGGCTTTATGTAAACAAAAATCCGCTGCATACGCGAGAAGCATGCAGCGGGCAAGATCCACAGGAGGAAAGGATTTGTATTTTATACAAATGGCTTACAGTGAGTCAAATAGATTCATCACATCTCTATAATTGCCCACTTATCTACATAGCTTGACAATGTCACATTCCGGCGTCGGCGCTAAACCGCTTCCATACATTGGTTTAGCACTGCCGACTTCGGCACTGGCGAGTATCATCCGGGGTCATGCAGACC
>JACDEG010000674.1 GCA_013816505.1 Pyrinomonadaceae bacterium
ACAACGTCAGTTAAAGTTTCTTGCTGCTTGAAACATTTACCGACTATTTCCTGTTACACCCATGTTTCATAAGCTGGTTCCCTTCTCCGACGGATTATGATAACGGATTTTATCTTCATCCGTGGAAGCTCGGAAAGAAACCAGTAATTGAGTGTCGAGGTGTGATCAACCTTACTGGAATCATGAGGCGGAGCGGTTTTAGATTTTTGCAGTTACCTAAATTGCTTTGAGGCCTTAATTGAGCTGGCTAAACCTTCCACTCAATTCTATCTTCTTTCACCGAAGCACAGAGCGGCCCGCCTTTGGCATCCGTCATGTTTACAACAGCCTCCATTGTCCTTCCATTCTCTATGGCTTTTTCGACCGACTCCCAACTGAGATGACTCAAGTAAACTTTCGCTCTCCTGAATCCCTCCCAATTGCTATCCTGCCTTTCACCCCAGCAGAGATAGATGAACCGCTCATCTGGAGTGCCATGAGCGAACGGTCCTAAAAAATTGGGTTGCCCACTTTTGGAGTTTTTCGTGACTCGAAGCGGAACCTTAAAGGTTACACTTGCTACATCAGCGGGGACATCCTCGATCACATCTTTGCCCTTTTGGATGCCGAGTCTGACTCCGATTCTTTCCTGAAATTTACTTCCGGGCAGATTGTGACAGTGAATCAGAACCTCTATTTCGTGTTGGTTACTCATGTTAGTGATCGCTTCGTCAATGAATTTAGTAGATGAATTGAGGGAGTTATCTAAACAAAGGTATGTCTCTTCGTTTGTCTCAACATTAATCTATATTGGTCTTGGGGAGAAGGATCAAGCGCTTCAATGGCTTGAAAAAGCTTGTGATGAGCGAAGCGACTATATGGTCATCTTGAAAGTGGACCCAGTGTTTGACAGCCTTCGCTCGGACCCCCGATTTTCAGACATGCAGCAGCGCGTTGGCCTGTCGCCATGAGCGTGACGCAGCTATTTTACCAGGCACACGCTTGGTGCCGGCAGATGTGCTTTCGCTCACATATGATTGGTGTCACACTCTTTCGAGCGTCGTCACGATTCGAGTGCGCGGACGCAACGTAACTGTCGGGTCCGGTTCAACCGTGTGCTCGTCAACTAAGCGTAAGCGGTACTTCTGAGCGATCATTGCAAGAACTAACTGCGCTTCCATCAAGGCGAAGTTGTTGCCGATGCACATCCGCGGACCACCGCCGAATGGAAAGTATGCATAACGTTGGCGCGCTGCTACTTGCTCAGGCGCAAAGCGTTCCGGGATGAACTCATCGGGACTCTCCCAAAAGTCTGCATGGTGATGTGTGGTGTAAGTGAACAGCAACATCTCTGACTTTGCCGGGACGTGATAACCGCCAACCTCGTCCGCCTCGATCGAGGTGCGCCCTAAAGCCCACGCGGGCGGATACATGCGTAAAGTTTCCTGAATAACCATCGACGCATACTTGAGGTCCGGCAAATCCTCAAAGGTCGGCGCACGTCCCTTGAGGACGGAGGCGGTCTCTGCGTGCAGCTTGCGTTCGATATGTGGATGATGGGCGAGCAGATACCACGTCCATGCTAAGGTGAGGGCGGTCGTCTCATGCCCGGCGACCATGATCGTGAAGGCTTCGTCGCGCAGTTGCCGGTCGCTCATCCCTTCGCCCGTCGCTTCGTCACGTGCCCCCATCAACATCTGGAGCAGATCATCCGGTTGACCTTCGGTTGCACCCAGTCGCCGCTCGTTGATCATTTCGTAGATGATGCGGTCGCCTTCCTGCATCGCGGATCGGAAGCGCCGGTGCGCAGGCAGCGGCCAGCCCAGCGGTAATTTGAAGGTCTGCCACATCCGGCGGATCGTAAAGTCTTGCCCGACCGCGAGCATCCTACTGATGGCATCTGTCTCGCCCGCCAACTCGGTGCTGAAGAGCGTGCGCCCGACGATGCGCAAAGTCAAAGCGCTCATCTCCGAGAACACATCGAACGCTTCGCCACGGGTGAAACGCAGGTCCCACTTGGCGAGCATCTCTGCGGTCGCGTGAGCCATCGTCCGGGCGAATCCGGCGATCCGCCCGCGATGGAAGGCGGGTTGCGCAAGGCGGCGTTGCCTGCGCCAAAACTCGCCCTCGCTGACGAACAAACCGTTGCCGGTGGATTCGCGCATGACGCGGTAGCTGCGCCCTTTGCGGTAGTTACCCGCGTTGGTGTGTAAGACATGTTCGATGTCCTGTGGGTGCGTCAGAATGAAGGTAGTCCACAAGCCTTTGAATCGTACGACATGACCGAAGCGGGCGGTTAGCTCGGAGAACCCGCGGAGTGTATCGCGGCGCAACTTAGGCAAGGTTCGGTACAACTCAATGCCGGACAAGCCCGGTGGAGTGGTTCGGAGGTGTGCCATTGATGACTCTCCTGCTGGTTACAGTTGTGATCTCGAAGGCGGATTGTGCAATCGTTCACAAGAGCGGTTAGGGTATCACTCTGCTTTGCGGAGTAACAAGGTTTTCCAAACGTTCATGAGCGACAAGGATCGGCCAAAATGTTCATCCGCCTGCAGGCGCTTCACCGTTCTTCACCCACGCCGCGTACCAAACGGTGCATAGCATGTTCACGCCTGCCGCATAGCAAGTTCGTAGGCTTCCTCGCGCGTCGGCATGATTAGCCGCCCGTTGCCATGTCCGACTTCGACTTCCGAGCCACGGAAGCGCACCGCGCACGCCGAGACGATAAAAAACTTCTGTGGTGACAAATCATCCACGACTGATTGATACCTCTTCTCGCTCATGCTGCCGGCGGAGGGTCGTCCCCAGGCGTCTTCCTCTGCTCCGCCCGCCGCTTAAACTCTTCGAGCAACTCGCGCAACTCCTCATCGGCTGGCGTCTTTATGACCGGTGTGGGCGGCGTCGGAACCAGGCGCAGACGATGGCGGCGCGGCGGCTCCGTCGCCTGGTCCTCACCCTCTTCGTGCGCGTCGCTCGACGTGCGGTGGTGATCGCGGTCCTTCATGGTGAGTTGACGAAGGGCGTGAT
>JACDEG010000216.1 GCA_013816505.1 Pyrinomonadaceae bacterium
CTGGCAGGTGTTGATGCCGTAATCATGACTCTTCGCTAACTGATACATGTGTCGCCGCTCCGCACATGGCTCAATACGCGCTTGAGAGCGTGTTGTCAATACTTACCCCCAGTAACTGACCGATTACTACACCGTTACTACTCAGCGAAAAAGTCAGGTTCGAAATCCGACAATCATTTGACAGAAACGACGGTCGGCAAAGTCTCCGACTCCGAAGAGACATTGATTCCTGTCGCGAAGTCTTCAACGGTAGACTTTATGTGAAGGTCGTCCGATGTGAATATGCGGGCCGGACGCGGAGCCGGGCACGGCTTGACGAAAGGCGATGAAGGGAATGCCGGCGCTTTGCAGGTAAGCGATCAGCGCCTGGCCTTCGCGGCTGTCCGGGTGAACCCCGACATCCATCGCGTGGCGGTGGTCATAGCCCCAGCGGTTATGCAACTCGGTCTGACCGAAGGCGCTGATAGGCAACCGGCGACCGAACTTCGAGACGAACATACTCTCGATCCGCGCGGCATCCGCGAGCGACCAACTGGCGAAACCGTTGTAGCGGATGTAAGCCGTCCTCCGCACGTGATCCGTCGGCGCTCCCGGCACAAAGACGGGAAGCGGGGCGACCTCGTCTTCGACCAGAGATTCGGCGAGCATCATGTCCGCCGCTTCCATCTGCCGCCGCACGTCCGCCACTTTCGCGCGCTCTTCAACGAGCGCCGCATCACTATTCTCAATCTCACGCCGGGAGATGATGCCATCCGTGAATAATTCTTTGAGTTTGTCATGTTGGGCCGAAACTTTGACGACGTTGGCCTCGCGCAGGGCGAGCAACTTTTGGAGGCTGGCCTTGTACTCCGCCGTTGCTTTGGCGAGGTCTTCTCTGGCTTTGGCGCGCGCCGCTTTGGCTGCCGCGCGCGCCGCCGAAGTAGCGGAGGCCGTGGCAGGCGTGCTCCTCCTCCGTTGCGCCGAAACGCCGGCGCCCGGCGCGACGAACAGCAGCAACACAGAGAGCAAGATGGCGAACGAACTTGTTGACACGGGTGAAAATTCTTTTCTTCGGGCCGCCCTTACGGCGCGTATCGGGTACAGCAGCGGCGGCTCAAGGTTACTCGATTCTAAGCCGCGCCGCGCCGCTCGGCTAACTCAATGACCTTTTGAATGAAGTGGTGGACGCCCTCCAGCGCCACGCCCTGCTGCTTCAGCCGGTTCAGTACCGTCGCGCCCTCGCTGTCGAGGAAACTGAGATCGGCCAGGTCAATCATAACTTTGTGGCCGGTGCGTTCGCGCAGTTCGATGCTGATTTTCTCCAGCAACTCGGCGTCTGCAAGCGTCAGCGACCCTTCGACCTGGAGAATCGAGCGATTCATTTGCTGGTCGTCCACTTGTGTGATGTGTGTCGGCATGCTCAAGTTAACCTTCCGTCTCGACCTCGTCCCGCACACGCCGGCTTGGTGACGACTTCATATTTACGTCCGGCGTGCCCGTTAGTTCTGAAAAACCCGTCCGCCTCCGTCCCGGCAAGCAGCGGAGTCAAATGGGACGTGTTAAAACGGGTCTTGGATGCGGCGGCGTGGTGCGGGGGTTGTGAAGGCGAAGGATTTACGGAGGGCAAAAGGAAAACCACCCTTCAAGCGGCCTCCGCGTCTTTGCGCGCGACGACAGCATAGAGCGGGTCTTCACCGCGGCGGCGGTGCGGGCGACAGTCCAAGCTTTCGACGGTGCCCCAATTTCCCGCGCTCCGCAGGTACTCTCTGATCAGGTGCGCGTGACCCGCGTCGTCCGTCATTTGCCAGGCCGCGACGGCCTTGGTCGGGAAACAGCGGTTAGAGAACGTAATGGCGAGCGGCGCGCACGGCTTCAGCACGCGCCCCACTTCGCGCAGGACTTCGACGGGCCGGGTCAGATACTGAATCGAGACGCAGATGCCCACGCCGTCGAATGAGGAATCAGCAAACGGCAGCCGGGGTTCGCGGTTCAGGTTCTGCACGATGAATTCGTCCAACTGCGGGTTAACCGCCAGTTCCTCCGCGCTCATCCCCACGCCGGCGACGCGCCCATACTGGACATCGGTTGGCAGGTGGCTCACCCAACTGCTCATTAAATCAAGAATCATTCCGTCCGCCGGGAACAGTTCGCGGTACAACTGCGTCAACGAGGAAATTGCCTCCGCGTCGATATGCGTCACAAGGCGCGTCACCGCGTAGAACTGTTCGTCCGGTGAATCGTCGTAACGCGCGAACGCGGCTGCCGGTAAGTTTGTCATCAAAATCTTTGCAGTCACTTTCTGTTAAGTCTCACACACCAGAGCGGCAGATGACAACAGAGACTCTCCGGCGCGGCTTTCTCCGTTTTCTAAAACGACGACGTAAATGAAGTCACGCTCGGCCATGCCGGAATGCTGTGCCTTCAGGCTTTGCTGCTGTCGCACGTACTTCGGGTCGTTCGCCACGGATGTTGCGTATTTTGTTGTTATGATCGAGAGGCGTGGGCGGGCCGTTCAAATGGGCGTTCAAGTGGTCGGACGCATTTGCAACACGATGGACAGACTGTTGTGAAGTCAGCACTCTACCCTTTGATAAGAGTGGGGTCTGCGTGCCTTGGCCGGAGTTTTAAGGAGCGCTGGTGCGGCCTGCAAGTCATTTTTGAATCTCGCGAAGGAGTGTCTAATGAGCCAGTCGATGAGTCATGACGAATTACCGCAACTGGGCCTGGTGTGTATCACGGTGTCGGACGCAGTGCGCTATCGCGCGCTGACCCGCAAGCGCCTGTTGCAGTTCGACGACGCTGAACAAAAGCGCATGCTCCGCGAGTTATACGCAGACAACCTCGCGCGCTTCGACAGAGCGCTTGATTATTGCCACGCGCAAGACATCCGGTTGTACCGCTTGACCTCGGCGCTCTTTCCGTTCGCTGACGACCCGGCCGGTGCCGACGTGCTCGAAGAGTTAGGTGAAGCGGCCGGCCGCGCGGGCCGTCGCGCGCTCGACTTAGGCGTCCGCGTCGTGCTGCATCCCGATCAATTCGTCGTGCTCAGTTCCGACTCGCCGCAAGTGCTGGTTAACAGCCTCAAAATTCTTGAGACGCACGCGCGCATTCTGGACTTGCTCGAACAGCCGCGCTCGCCCTGGGCGTTGATGGAAATACACGGCGGCAAAGGCGACAGAATCGAGCGTTTGATTGAGGTCACGCGCGCTCTGCCGGAGGCGATTCGTTCGCGCATCGCTTTCGAGAACGACGAGTATGCGTATAGCGCGGCGCAGATTTTGGAGGTGTGCCGCGGTGCCGGCGTGCCGATGGTCTTCGACGCGCATCACCACATCGTCCGCGAAAAGCTGGACAGCTACGATCACCCGAGCGTGACTGAGATGTTTTGGGCAGCGCGCGAAACATGGCCGGTCGCGAAGTGGCAACTCGTGCATATTTCGAACGGCCGCGAACGTTTCACCGACCGCCAGCATAGCGATGTGATCTGGACGATGCCCACCGCATTTCGCCACGCGCCGTGGATCGAGGTCGAGGCGAAACACAAAGAGTTAGCGATAGAAAAGCTGCGCGCCGAGTGGCTCGTCGCGCGCTCTGGAGCGGTGGAAGCAACCGCATAGCAGGCATTAGTATGAATTTAGACTTCAGGAACATTTACGTGCAGGAGGCGATTAACGGCAATCCGCTGTGGCGCGCAAACTTTCTAAACTTTTCTGCCGGGGCGCGCTCCCCGTCCATGCCCGGCGGTGCCCTCCGCCCTCATCTTCGCGCTTGGTCGTTTGCGCCCGAATCCTGACTCGCGTATAAGCTCAAACAATGACGGGACAAACGACTCGGCAGATCAACCTGCGCTTCGCCGACGAGCGAGACGTTGACGCGCTCGTTCGATTCAATCAAGCGATGGCGCACGAGACGGAAGCGAAGCAACTCGCGTCCGACGTGTTGACGGCGGGCGTCAGGAATCTCCTGAAAAATAGTCAGTACGGTTTCTACGTCGTCGCGGAATACAACAGCGCGGACGGCCAAAGGGAAGTGGTCGGCTCGCTGATGGTGACGTATGAATGGAGCGACTGGCGCGACGGACTGTTCTGGTGGATTCAGAGCGTCTACGTGGAACCGGACTTCAGGCGGCGCGGCGTCTACCGGCAACTCTACGACTTCGTTAAAACCAGCGCGGCGGAACAGAACGTGTGCGGCTTCCGGCTCTACGTCGAGCAGGAGAACACAGCCGCGCAACGCACGTACGAGCGACTCGGAATGACGGAGACGCACTACAAGATGTACGAAGAACTGTGCGAGAGTTAGTGTACTTAAAGTTTCGTGCAGATTAAACTTGCATCGAAAGGATGTCAGAAAGTTTATGAATACCCGGTTGAAACCGCTCGAAGAACTTGTTAAGGAATTGCCGCCTGCCTCTCAAGCCGAAGTAAGAAACTTAATCGAGTCTCTGTTGGAGAAGCAAAAACGGAAACCGGCTGGAAAGTCACGTCAGGATTGGGCGGGTGCATTAAGCGATTACCGTAGCCGATATACATCATTGGGGCCGCTGGCGCCACCGCCATGCGGCAACGGCGCTAAATCACCGCGGTCATGCTTCGGGCGCAGTAGTTTATCGATGAATGATTGATGGACTGAGAACACCTCGGCGATACGACGCTGGCTTTCGACTCCCGGCTCGATGGCGTCCACGATTCGTGGTCGAAGGTCTCAAGCATACGTAGCGATGACATTATTGAACACTATCCAGTCTACTCACTCAAATGCGAACCGCTGTAGAATCCAAAAATTAGGAGCTACTCAAATGAAAAATTCTGCTGTCGCGTTATTTCTCTTTGTTTCGCTTAGTTCATCCGTTGCGTCTTTGTCTGCGCAAGACGACTTTGAGCGTTCGGTTGCGCTGATGGGAAGAATCGGGTCTGCTACTTCTCCGAGTTTTTCGCCCGACGGAAAAACGCTTGCCTTTGTTTCAAATTTGAACGGCGTTCCGCAGGTTTGGACGATGCCCGCGAGCGGCGGCTTTCCAACATTAGTCACGGCTTTTGATGACCCGGTTGGATTTGTCACTTGGTCGCCCGACGGCAAATGGCTTGCCTTTAACGTCGCTCCGGGTGGCGGTTTTAACGAGCAGATTTACGTTGCGCGTCCCGACGGCAGCGAACTGCGGCGTTTGACCGAAGGCGGCAAGGAAAATAATTTTTTGGGCGATTGGACATACGACGGGAAATATATTTTCTTCTCGTCAAATCGGCGCAATCCGGCTTCAACCGATTCGTATTTGCTCGACGTAAAAACGGGCGAGATGCGAATGGTTGCCGAAAACAAGGGCACGGGCGGCATCAACGATGTCAGCCGTGATAGTCGTCGCGCAGTTGTCAGCCGCCTTCCCAATCGTGGCAACAACAATCTTTACTTGCTCGACGTGGCAGCCGGCAAAGAATGGTTGCTCACGCCGCACGAAGGACCGGGTAGCTTTGGCGGGGCGCAATTCACACCGGACGGCCAGACAATTTATTTTGCTTCAAACAAAGACCGTGATTTACTCGCGCTTGCTCGCGTCCGGCTTGACGCAAACGGACAGCCGAGCGCAATCGAAGTCGTCGCCGCGAGAGAAGACGGCGAACTGTCGGGCGCAGTGATGAGCGACGACGGAGCGATGATGGTTTTGATTTGGAACATCGCCGGACGCAGCGAACTCGCGTTTTACGATGTGAAAAAAAATCAGATGACGGCAGGCCCGAAATTGCCCGCAGAAATTGCCGGCAGTTTTGATTTCACCGACGATGGCGGACGGCTGGCAATGGTTCTTTCCGGCGCATCATCGCCCGCCGACATTTGGTCGCTCGACTTGAAAACCCGGCAATTCACGCGATTAACCGACAGCCCGCACGCCGGAGTTGATTTGACGAAAATGGTGCGCCCAGAACTCGTCGAATACACGGCGCACGACGGTCTTAAATTGAGCGGGTGGCTTTACAAACCGCACGGTGAGAAAGGTGCGATGCCGATTGTGTTGAGTTTTCACGGTGGTCCAGAAGGGCAAGAACGCCCCGGTTTCAATTCAACTTATCAAGCGTTGCTGATGCGCGGCATCGCGGTCTTTGCGCCGAACGTGCGCGGCTCGTCCGGTTTCGGCAAAAAGTTTGTCAATCTCGACAACGGCGCGTTGCGCGAAAACGGAGTCAAAGACATCAAGGCGACAGTTGATTTTGTGGTGAAAAGCGGAGTCGCCAACTCGAAACGAATCGGCATCATGGGCGGCAGTTACGGCGGTTATATGGTAATGGCAGGACTCACCGAGTATCCCGAACTGTTCGCCGCCGGAGCAAATCTTTTCGGCATCACAAACTTTGAAACATTCTTCAAACACACGCAGCCGTGGATGGCGGCAGTCTCGAAAATCGAATACGGCAATCCTGAAACCGAAGCCGAAATGCTCCGCAAACTTTCGCCGATTCACCGCATTGACCGCATCAAAGCCCCGACCATCGTACTGCACGGCGCAAACGACACAAATGTTCCGGTCATCGAAGCCGAACAGGTGGTGGAAAATTTGAAGCGGCGCAATGTTCCGGTCGAATACGTTTTGTTTGCGGACGAAGGACACGGCTGGCGAAAAACGCCGAACCGGATTCGCTCGGCGGTGTCAATCGTCAAGTTTTTTGAAACGCATCTGAAAGGCAGTTAAACTACACAATAGGTATTCGCGGTGTCGAAAAGGCAAGATTGATTATTGCGAAAAACGCGCCGAAGTCGGGTAAGGAAGCGACGTTGTCGCCGCTCCCTCCCCTTCAGAACCCACCGTGCGAGTTTCCCCGCAATAGGCCCGAAGCCTTTGATACGCCTCGTTAGAGACGCGCCGACCACAACCGCCGACCCGAACGATACTTGATAAGTTGTCCGTTCCTGTCTCTCAACAGTGAGAAGCGCAACCGCAGTTCAAAGAACCGCCGTCGCTTGCTTTCTTCTCTAACACGGATTCAACTTCCTTTTTCGTTGACCAAGACCCACACCGAAGTCTGCACGCTTTCGCTTCGAGTAATGTTGCCACTCGCATCCTTATCATTACAGCTAGGCATTCGCTTTGTCGGTTATCCCAGACCCGCAACCTCATCTGCTTCTCTTACGAGTCGCTTTCCCTTACGGGAAGGTTACGGGCTTACCACGTTCTACCCGAGTACCCGAAGTCGGTTAGGTTCTGCCTTTTCGCCGGTAGCACATCATCTACGTCAGAGACGACTTGAATCTCTGAACTTGGCTACTTACCTTTTGGTTCAAGCCTAATCAGCATCTTTGGCTTGCTGTCCATCCGAGGCGTTTATCGGCAGTCCACTGTCATTAACCATACTACTCAATTCTAGCGAGCTAACCGCCTGATGCTGGCAGTTGATTCGCGTTGTCCCAAAAGCTTCGTACCTTACCGTTACCAGCAACGCACGCTTTGGTAGCATCGGATTGGTAGAACAATCGGCGATGTCCAAGTCGTCATCGCAGCTACTCATGTAACTTCGTGTCGCACCAGGTCATTGGACGTGAGCGCGAAACAGCGACTTTCTTAAAACGGTCTTTGGTTAATTCGGAGTTGCGTGTATTCAGTTTCCCCCCACGTCGACTCTGCCGTTGGGCGGAACAATCTCGAAAGCCAGGTGTCTAAACCAAAGAGGAAACTGTATGCGAAGGTTAGCTTATGTATTTGCCACGATCTCAACATTCATCATTGGCGTAGCGGCATCTATGCTGTGGTTCTATTTCTCCTCCGTCACAGTGCCGCTCTGCGAACTCGCTCGTAATCCTGATTGGTACGACCGAAGAGTCGTCCGTGTGGCAACTTCTGCCAGCAGTTTATTTGAGGGTGTTATGGTTGCTGATGTCGGATGTGGTTCAGGGGATGCAGCGGCTGTCCTGATGGTTGATGAAGATTATGTACCGAAGGTTGAAGTTCAAACGTTCCTCAGAGGTTCGGAATCTCAAATAAGAAAAGCTGATGTGGTTATAGTCGGACGCTTCGACAAGGACGCGACGATGGGATGTTTCGGTCCTAAGCTTGGGATCGTCGCAAGGGATGTAGAGTTGAAGTCAGTCTTGTCCCATATGAAGAGAGGTACTAAAACACTGCTGTCACGCTGCTTAGCCGGCATAGTGTAATCTCCTTAGCCTTCGTTTGTGACAAGTAGTTAAACAACAAGACGAACCCTCCGGCATCAGTTAGACTGATGCTGCACACTGTACCAAAAGGAGGATTCGTCACCTGCCGTCTATCCCGGTGATCACCTTGCTGCTGCGCGCCGTCGACCGTGTCAACCTAAACCAAGTCTTTGATCGTGACCCGTATGCGTCGCGCCGCACGGCACTGCCAGGCACCCGCCTGGTCAAAGCGCTGGTTGTCTACCAGCTCATCAAAAGTCCACCACTGCGCGGCCTTGTCCGCCTCACCGAAGATCACGCGGCGGTGCCAACAGCGCTCGGTGGGACGCGCGCCCGCAATACCTTGTCGAATGCTCTGGCGCACCGCGACCCAGACCAGATGATCGAAGCGTGGCGGCGGCGGTGGCACACCTCCCTGCCGTGGATGGCGCGGATGGGTCAGAAGTTCGCGCGCCTGGCGATCGTCGATGCGAGTTTGATCCCGCGGTCGCGCGCCGCCTTTGACTGGGCCACGTACCGGAAGAAGCGCGGCGCGGCGAAGCTGACCGCCGTGCTGGAGTGGGCGCGCGGCATTCCGCAGCAACTGGTCGTGACCACGGGCCGCGGGCATGATCTGAAGGGTGCGGCGCAACTCACGTGGTCTGCGCACTGGACCTCCATCTTTGATCGTGCCTATCTCGGCTTTGATTTTCTGGCGGGTCGGCTTGCGGCCGGTGCGCACGTTGGGGTGCGGTTCAAAGATCGCGTCGGCTACCGCGTGGTGGCGCGGCGGCCGGTGGCGGTCGCGCCGGCCACGGCTGGCATCCGCTGGCGCCGCGATTGGACGGTCAGTTGGCCGGGCTGGCCGGGCGTGGTGTTGCGCCTGGTCAGTTATCAACTTCCAGATGGCAAGCTGATTCGCGTGCTGACCGATCGCTTTGATCTGACAGCACTCTCGGTGGCACAGTTGGATAAAGAACGGTGGAAGATTGAGAACTGGTGGAAGTGGCTCAAAGCGATGTCCAAGATCAAGGAACCGATGGGGCGCAGTGCCGCCGCGTTGCCGGTGCAGATCGTCGGGGCGTTTGTGACCGACGTGGTGTTGCGAGCCTTCAAACATAGCAGTGGATTTACGAGCAGCCTGTATGAGTTTGTCACCCGTTGCCAAGAGATGAGTCTCACGGCACTGAGTCAACTTCCGGCAAACAGTGCTTGACGCCAAGCATTGGAAGCGATCTTGAAATTACTGACTGGTCACCAACGGCAGCTCCAACTTGTGGCTTGAGAGTAGCTTTCATATGGGACAAGACTGATCCGATACATACTCGCTGCGATGAATCATTCTATGGCAATTGGCACAAAGGACTGCAAAATCTTGCTTGGCATCAAGAGCAACCCGTTTACCCTTCAACTGTGATAGGGGAGTCAAATGATGCGCTTCAATGTAATCCTTACCAGTTGTCCCGTAGATTTCCTCAAAATTGAAGCCACATGCCTGGCAAGTCAAGCCCAAAAGCTTTTTTGCTTTTTGGGCTAACCTTTGGTTCCTTTCAATCCTTTAGGACTTACGCAGTTGAACGAAGAATCAACAACTTACGGGGAGTCGTATTTCAGCTAAGTCCTTTGTTTTCAACCAGGGTTTATTTCAACTGCGTAAGTC
>JACDEG010000675.1 GCA_013816505.1 Pyrinomonadaceae bacterium
GGCATGTACGAGGTGCACCAGATCCTTCTCGCGCTCAACGGCATTCACATACTTGAAAACATGAATACCGAAGAGATGGTCAAGGACAAGGCGTGGGAGTTCCTGTTCACGCTCGGCCCCGCTCGCATCACTGGCGGCGTACAGGCGATCATCAATCCAATCGCGATCACATAGCAGCGACAAAATCAGCTCGATTGCACCAGTGCGATTGGAACTCGTAACCGCCCAACACCCATCTGTCGCATTACCTACCGCATCATCTCGAAAATCGGCGCGGTACGATGATCAGAAGATCTATGTTGAGGGTCTGATCCAGTTCATCCTTGATGTGGACAGCGGAAAGTTTTAGATCCGTCTGAACTTGAAACAGCAAACAATGAAAGGAAAAAACAGGTGAGCAATCTCAATTCAGTTCGAGGCGTTTACGACGCATTCGCCAAAGGCGACATTCCAGCGGTGCTGGACTTTTTAAGTCCCAAGATTGACTGGACGGAAGCCGAAGGCTTTCCCTACGGCGGAACTTACGTTGGCCCTCAATCCGTGCTGGAAGGCGTTTTTATGCGGCTCGGCACGGAGTGGGAGGGTTTTGCCGCCGTGCCCGATGAATTCATTGACGGTGGGGATACGGTAGTCGTGCTGGGCAAGTACAGCGGAACGTACAAAGCTACGGGCAAGAGCTTTCAGGCAAACTTCGCCCACGTCCGGAAGGTGCGGGAGGGGAAAGCCGTCAGATTTGTGCAGTACGTGGACACGCTGATCGTTCAAAAGGCATTACAACCATAGACTATGGGCACTGACCACGTTTCTCGAGACGCCATAAAGTGTCAGGGGGCTTTAGGTGATTGATACCTTTGCCGGTCAGTTTCCCCGCGCTGGAGTGTACGCCCCGGTCGAAGCGCCGGGAACGATATGAACGGGCGCCCGGGTGGCGCTCACCTGAGTTCAAAAGCTGGAAAAAGAAAGCAGGGCTTATATGGCAGAAACAAAACATTCATTGCTTCGCGCATTGACGCTGACCGATGCGATTGCGCTCGTCGCGGACCGGATGATCGGGACTGGCGCCAGAGGAACCATGCTTCTCTCACTTCGCCAGAAGTTTCTTCTCAACTTCATGCAAACGAGTTGTGCGTTGCTGGCGGGGTTGGCGATTGTGCTGACCCTGCCAGTAACGCCAGCATCTGTTGCCGACGCGCAGAACGCCACTGAGTTCGACATTGTGCTGGCCAATGGGCGGGTGATGGATCCCGAATCGAATCTCGATGCAATCCGTCACGTCGGCATTCGTAACGGGAAGATCGCGGCGGTTTCATCGCAGCCTTTACGCGGACGCACAGTGGTTGACGCCAAAGGTCTGGTCGTCGCGCCCGGCTTCATTGATCTGCATTCGCACGGGCAGGATGACGAGAACTATCGCTTCAAAGCGCGCGACGGCGTGACGACGGCGCTGGAAATGGAAGTCGGCGCGTCGCCTGTTGCTGCGTGGTATGCCCAGCGTGAAGGCAAATCGCTCGTCAACTTCGGCGCGACGGTCGGCCACATCCCAGTGAAGATGGCCGTGATGAAAGACACTGGCCGCTTCCTGCCGCGTGACAACGCAACTAACCGCCGCGCCACGCCCGACGAAGTCCGCCAGGTTGCCGACCTCATCAAACAAGGCTTGGACGAAGGCGCGCTCGGCATTGGCTTTGGCATCAACTACGTGCCGACGACGACGCGGAGCGAGGTGTTTGATCTTTTCGCGCTGGCTGCCGAGCGGGGCGTTGCGAACTACGTTCACTTGCGGCACGCCGGAGCTGTCGAACCGGGCAGCGCGATTGGAGCCTTACAGGAAGTCTTGGCCGATGCCGTCAGCACCGGCGCCTCCCTGCACGTGGTGCACATTACCAGCATGTGCCTGCGGCAAACGGCCACGTGCCTGAACATGATCGAAGGCGCAGCGCGGCGCGGCCTGGACGTCACGACGGAGGCTTATCCCTACACGGCGACGCAGACGCGCCTCGAATCGGCCATCTACGACGAGGGCTGGCAGGAGCGATTCGGTATGACGTTCAAAGACCTGCAATGGGTGACGACCGGCGAAAGATTGACGGCGGAAACTTTCGCGCGTTACCGCAAGGAGGGCGGTTCGGTCATCGGCCATTCGATCCCCGAAGAGATCTCGCGTCTGGCCGCCGCCAACCCTCGCGTGATCGTCGCCAGCGATGGATTGATCGAAAACCGCCAAGGGCATCCGCGCGGGGCCGGCAGTTTCGCGCGCGTGCTGGGAATTTACGTCCGTCAGCAGCAGGCGCTGTCGCTAATGGATGCCCTGCGCAAGATGTCGCTGTTGCCCGCCCAGCGTTTGGAAAAAGCCGTCCCAGCGATGCGCGCCAAAGGCCGCCTCAAGGTCGGAGCCGACGCCGACATCACCATCTTCGACCCGGCGACGGTCATTGATCGCGCGACGTTTGAACAACCGGCGCAATACTCCGAAGGCATCCGGCACGTGCTGGTCGGCGGCGTCTTCGTCGTGCGCGATGAAAAGATCGTTGAAGACGCCAGGCCGGGTAGGGACGTCCGCCGTCCGCGAGGATCACCGCCCCAACCCGCCAGAGAACGAATACAATCCAACCGGTTACATCATCCATGACGCAACCGGACACATGGCGGTGCAGGTGACGCGGCGCAGCGACCGCGCAAAGTTCGCCTCAGAAGAAATCGCGCAGGCGACAGCGGAGGAGAAAGCGGCGGCGTTCAGCACCTATGGCGCCTACTACGGCACGTACACCATCAATGAAGCGGCAGGCACAATCACGCATCACGTCGAAGGCAGCCTGACTCCGAATGATGTGGGCAAGGACTTCGTGCGGTATTACAAACTCTCAGGCAATCGCATCACCTTGATGCCGGTAGAGACCAATGACAGACCCGGAACAAGTCAACCGGTGCGAAGCTTGACCTGGGAACGCGTGAAGTAGGTTTTACATCAACTACCACGCCCTAAAAGGAGGAT
>JACDEG010000676.1 GCA_013816505.1 Pyrinomonadaceae bacterium
CACCGACCGCACGGTCTTGCGCGGCGGCTACGGATTGTTCTACGGCGCGACGACGCAACTCTCCGAAGCGAGCCTCGGCTTCAACATCAATACACCGTTCGTCGGCGCGGTCAGTAACGTCATACCGGCAGGCGCGACGCTGAGCAACCCCTTCCCCACCGGATTGCTCGTCGCTCCCGGCTCAAGTCTGGGCATCGGCACGCTTCTCGGTAGCGGCATCAGCTTCGTTGATCCGAACCGCAAACAGCCGTTTGCACATCAGTATCAGGCGAGCATTCAACAGGAGTTGCCCGGACGCTTGCTTCTCGACGCAGCTTATGTCGGCGCGCTCGGACGTGATGTGGCGGTCAACATTCAATTGAACGCGATTCCGCTTGAGTTCATCCAACAAGCCCGGCAGACGCTCGTCGCAACCGGCGTTGACATACTGGCGCAGGCGGTGCCGAATCCATTCTTCAGGCTTGTTCCGGCAGGCGCGTCGCTCGACCGGAGCACCGTTGATCGTGGACAACTGCTGCGCCCGTTCCCGCAGTTCACGAGCGTCGCGCAACTCAACAGCAGCATCGGCAGTTACCGCTACGACGCTTTTCAATTCAAAGCGTCTCGCCGCTTCAGCGAAGGCTTCAGCTTACTCGCCTCCTACACCTTCGCCAAGCAACTCGAACAGACGCGCTTCCTCAACGATCAGGACACCGAACTGCTAAAGGAACTCAGCGACTTCGACATCCCGCACCGCCTCGTCATCAGCAGCAGTTATGAGTTGCCGTTCGGTCCCGGCAGAAGATTTCTCGGCAATGCGTCGGGCATCGGCGGCAAGCTCTTGGAAGGTTTTCAGTTGAACGCCATCTATCAAGCGCAATCCGGCTTGCCGCTGACAATTAGTAACGCAGTCAGCACGGGGCAGAGCGCGCAACTGCCCGAAGGCGAGCGAAGCGTTGACCGTTGGTTTGACACGACGGCGTTTCGCCGACTTGAGAGGTACGAACTCGTCACCACATCACGCTTGTCAGACGTGCGCTCGCCGGGCAGAAACACCTTTGATTTGTCGTTGTTCAAGACGACGAGAATCACCGAAGGCGTTCGCTTGCAGTTGCGCGCCGAAGGTTTCAACCTCTTCAATCGCTCGGAGTTCTCGTCGCCCGTGACCAACTTCGACAGCCCGAACTTCGGCAGGATACAAAGCACCAACATATTCAACCGGCAGTTCCAGTTCGGCGCTAAACTGCTGTTCTAACTTTGCGGTCGTGCGCCTGAAGAAGAATGACCACTGATCTTCATTTTGGTGAGTTATCGAGGAGAAAATTATGAAGAGAAGCGATGCCACATTAACCGACAAATTAGCTCAGCTTGTCTCGCTGAGCTTAGCCATTATGCTGGTCACTATCATTGCCACCCAATTCGCTCAGGCGCAGGTGCTCTACGGGTCGCTGGTCGGCAGAGTGGAAGACCCGTCGGGAGCGGTACTTCCTGGAGCCAGTGTAACGGTCACCAATAAGGATACCGGTCAGCAGCGCGTGACCACCGCTGACGATAGCGGCTCGTATGCCTTTCGTGATCTCCAGGCGGGCGTCTATGATCTGAAAGTCATACAGTCCGGGTTCAAATCATATTTGAAAGCCGGATTAATCGTCACCATCAACAACGTCGCACGCGATGATGTGCAGATGGAAGTAGGAGGTACTACCGAGACAGTAACCGTGACTGCTACTTCACTGTTGCAGACAGAGCGCGCAGACGTGAGCACGCAGATTGATAAATCACAGGTAACCAATCTGCCGATTGGTAGCGGGCGTAACTTCCAGCAGCTTTATAAATTGATTCCAGGGGCCAGCCCACCTGCGGAACAGCATTCCGATGCGGGTAATCCACAACGCGCGCTCGTGACCAACTTTAACGGCGTGTCCTATTCCAATAACAACACGCGGCTCGATGGCGCGACGGTCAGCTACCCGTGGCTGCCCCACATCGTCGCCTATGTGCCGCCGGCCGACGCGGTGGAAACGGTGAACATTGTCACCAACAGCTTCGACGCCGAACAGGGAATGGCGGGCGGGGCAGCGGTGAATGTCTCAATCAAGTCCGGCACAAACGACTTTCACGGCAGCGCACACTTGTTCCATACCAACAGCTCGCTGCGTGCCAGGAACTTCTTCTTCCTAGGCGATAAGCTTCCCAAAAACATTCTGAACCAGTTCGGCGGGACTTTCGGGGGGCCCATCAAGCGGGACAAGCTCTTCTTTTTCGGTAGTTGGGAGCGCACCGTCCGCCGGCAGAACGTCTCCCCCTTCCGGACCCTTCCCACCGAGGCGCTGCGCCTGGGCGACTTTTCCGGGACCGGCGCGTCGATCTACGATCCCGCCACCGGCAACCCGGACGGATCCGGGCGGACACTCTTCCCCAACAACCGCATCCCTGCCGACCGCATTGACCCAATCGCGCTGAAGCTGATCCAACTCATCCCCGCCCCGAACCAGGTCGTGACGGGCGTCTCCAACAACTACTTCGCCAGCGGGACGTATGAGTTTAACCGCGATAACTTCGACTTCAAGGTCAACTACAATCCCACTGCACAAGCCACGATGTTCGCGCGCTATTCATTTTCGCCGAGTAAGATCTTTGATCCGCCTTCACTCGGCGATGCCGGTGGAGATGCGTTGGCGGGCGGGCAGCCCGGCACAGCGCCGGGACGTGTCCAAAGCGCGGCCGTCGGCGGCACTTACACTGTCTCTCCGCATGTTTTGATTGATGCTAACTTTGGCTTCACGCGGCAACGGCTAGGCGCGGAGAATGTCGACATCGATCAGAACTACGGCCTCGATGTCCTGGGCATCCCTGGCACCAACGGCCCAGATCGCTTGCAGGGCGGCTATCCCCGCTTCGTCTTCCTTGGTGGCACCAATTTTTCGTCAATCGGAAATCCCAACGTGTCGAATCCCTTCCTGTTCCGCGACAACCAGTATGTCGCGGTCGGCAATCTCACTTGGATCAAGGG
>JACDEG010000217.1 GCA_013816505.1 Pyrinomonadaceae bacterium
GTGCCCGAGCAGTTGCGCGTCGCCGATGATGACGGGCACGCAAGCCTCCAGTACCTGCCGCTCGGCGACGGCTTTGAGGACGACCTCCGGCCCGATTCCCGCCGGGTCGCCCATCGTGATGCCGACGCGCGTCCGCCGCCCGCTCGGCTGGCGAGCGGCCGATTCATGAGCGAATGGCTTGGCAGAAGCGTCAGTCATTGGTCAGTGCCGGAACGGGCGGAAGGACCTGGAGGGAGTTACCAATTTGCGCTTTCGACATTGCCGCAAATTCGCCCGATGGTCAGCAATTAGTCGCTGCTGCCACCGCCGCCGTCGCGGTCTTCGGCCTTGTACATGTATTTGATGTTGTGCTTCAACAACAAAATGTTCGGCAGCGTCTTGCGGTTGACTTTAAGAGCCGCGCGGTCGTACCACTCGATTGTGCCTTCGATCTCTTCGCCGTCCCGCAGAACGATCACCATCACTGTGTGTGCATCCATCTGTTTTTTGTAATAGAAAATTTCCGCGTTGGTTTCCGACGGCGGAATGCGCTTGCGACCTTGCGCCGCCGCACTCTCTCCGCCCCTGCTGCTGCCGCCGCCGCCGCCGCTACTGCTGCTACCGCCGCCGCCACTACCGCCGCCGCCGCGATATGAAGAGTGCGAACCGCCGCGCGACTGCATGTCGCCGCGCTCTTTCGGCTGTGGCGAATCGTTGCGGCCTTTGACCTCCGCGAGGGTCGTTCTGATGAGTTTGCGATTCACTTGAGTTTCTTTAGCCTCCAAACTGTTCATAGCAAAAACGGAAGAATGATTCGACGTTCCTGACACGTCTTGGGCGAGTTGGCGGAGACAGCCGCAACGTAACTATTCGGCGCTTCCGCCGGCACGGGCTGTGATCCTCAGAATGTTAAAGACGAGAAACGGTTTGGAACCTTGCTGGGTTTAATCCTGTCAGGAATGGGCGACATGCTACACGACGAAACTACAAAGTTCAAGGATGAGGGTTAAAAGTCCGAGGCCCAAAGCTCCGACCAAGCTTTGGGCCTCGAACGCTGAACTTTCGCACGGGTTTTTAGTCGGCCTTTTTGCGGATGAACGTCGGCACATCCAAGTCCTCGCCGCGCGACGGCGCCCCGACGGACGCGCGCGGCGAATGATCCTCGCCCGACCGCGGGGTGTAGCGCGATGGCGGGACGACGGCGCCGGAGTGTGACGGGCCACCCGTCCCGGCGTCGCTCATGTCCTTGTCGAATCCGGTCGCGATGACGGTGATTTTCATTTCGTCGCGCAGCGTCTCGTCGATCACCGCGCCGAAAATGATGTTCGCGTCGTCGTCCGCTGCTTCGCGGATGACGGACGACGCCTCGTTGACTTCGAAGAGCGTCAGGTCGAGGCCGCCGGTGATATTAATCAGCACACCCTTCGCGCCCTCAATCGTCGCCTCTTCAAGCAGCGGCGACGAGATTGCTTGCTGCGTCGCTTCGAGCGCGCGGTTTTCGCCGCTCGCTCGACCCGCGCCCATCAGCGCCAGCCCCATCCCCGCCATGATCGCTTTCACGTCGGCGAAGTCGAGATTGATTAGACCGGGTACGGTAATCAGGTCGCTGATGCCCTGCACCGCCTGGCGCAGCACATCGTCGGCGAGTTTGAAAGCGTCCTGCAGCGACACATTGCGGTCGACCGTGTGCAGCAGCCGCTCGTTCGGAATCGTAATCACCGTATCGACGCACTCGCGCAACTCCCTCAGCCCCTGTTCGGACTGAGCCATGCGCCGCCGCCCCTCGAAGTGAAAAGGCTTAGTGACAACCGCGACCGTCAGCGCGTTCAGTTCAGTCGCGAGGCTGGCGATGATCGGCGCGGCGCCGGTCCCCGTGCCGCCGCCGAGTCCCGTCGTCACGAAGACCATGTCCGCGCCCTCGAGCGCTTCGATAATCTTTTCGGTGTCTTCAAGCGCGGCGTTACGACCCATTTCGGGGTTCGCGCCCGCGCCCAGACCTTTCGTTAGTTTGCTGCCGAGTTGAATCTTGATTGGCGCGCGCGAACGCTTCAGCGCTTGCAAGTCGGTGTTCGCGACGAGAAACTCGATGCCCTCGATGCCAGCCTCGATCATCCGGTTGACGGCGTTGCTGCCGCCGCCGCCGACGCCGATAACCTTGATCCGCGCGCCGGTGATCGGCGGATCGTCGTCGATGAAAATATTAATGCCGCTGCCCGGTTGACGGCCTTCCGGTGTCATCATGAATAGTTCCTCTCTCGCACGAAGTGAGTGGTGCTTCGATTGTGCGTCTTGCGGTTATCTTGGGTACTGCGCGCCAACGACACCAATATATAGCGGACTACATCTTGTACCGGCTGGCGCGGCAGCATACAACAACTTGTCAGAAAATACTACTGAAACAGTTGCGAAATTTAGAGACCAGTGCGGTTAATCCGCCGGTCTCGCGTCGCCTCCCGGCCGCCGCGCGGGAGTCGGCTGTTTGCGCGCGATGGGCGACCAGACAGAGCCCTGCCGCCGCCGCATACGCCGGACTCTGGATGTCCTCGACGAGGCCGCCGAAGCGGTCCCGTTCCGGGTAGCCAATGCGCACCGGCGCGTCGAAAACCTGCTCAGCGACTTCGACCATCCCGTCGAGCAACGCCCCGCCACCAGTTAGTATGACGCCGCTCGACAACTGCCGCTCCCACCCTGACTCGCGTATCTCGTCGGCCACGTGCATCAGCACCTCTTCAGCACGCGGTTGAAGAATGTCGCACAGAATCTGGCGCGACAATTGGCGCGGCGGACGTCCCCCGACCGAAGGCACTTCGATCAACTCGCCGCGCTCGGACTCCCTGAGCGACGCGCTCGACGCACACCCCCCGGCCCGCTTGATCTTTTCCGCTTCGGGAATCGGGGTGCGCAGCCCGAACGCGATGTCGTTCGTAAAGTGGGTGCCGCCAAGCGCAAAGACCGCCGTGTGCTGCACCGCGCCGCGCTGGAAGATAACCAGCCCCGTCGTCTCCGACCCGATGTCCACGAGCGCCGACCCGAACTCCTTGTCCTCTTCCATCAGACAGGCTTCGGCGGCGGCCAACTGTTCAAGCAGCATGTCGGCGACGAACAGGTGCGCGCGATTGACGGTGTTGATGGCGTTCTGCCGCGCGGTGACGGGGCTGGTGACGATATGGACTTTGACCGCGAGGCGCGCGCCGATCATTCCGACCGGGTCGCTGATGCCGTCCTGCTCGTCGACGATAAATTCCTGCGGTAGCCGGTCGACAATCTCGCGCCCCGCCGGCAGTTGGATCGCGCACGCTGAGTCAATCGCGCGGCGCACGTCGTCCGGCGTGATCTCGTGCTCGCGCCCGGAGACGGCGACAATCGCCTGGCCATTGAAGCCCATAATGTGCGCGCCCGCGAGGTTGATCGTTACCTCCTCGGCCTCGACGCCGCTCATTCGCTCGGCGTCCTCGACGGCGCGCTTAATCGTTTCGACCGCGAGGTCGGGTTTAACGATGACGCCTTTACGCAGGCCACGCGCCTCCGACTCGCCGATGCCGACGATGTCGATCCGCCCGCCGTCGCCGCACGGCTCGCCGATGACACACGTCACCCGACTTGTCCCGATGTCTAAGCCGACGGTGTGTGTGGCGCGTTTAGCCATCTGCCTTTCATCCTCTCAGAAAACTTTTTCGCCCGATGCGGCGTGGTCGCACGGCGCCGCTCGCGGTCTTGACGTCAGGCGCGCGTGCCGCACGACCGCGCGTCTTCGGCGGCACTTTATCGCGCTGACGTGCGGCACTCTCAGCCCTTCTTTTTTCGCCACTGTGGCCGCTGCCGCCGTTACCGACGCCCCGTGTCTGTCGGGCCGCGCCTTCGTGCGCTGCTTGCGCCCTGGCGTCGGTGCCGATGATGGCACGCGTCCCCGGCGTCAAATCGACGTAGGTGATGAACGGCCCGCGCGGTGTTGGGCGCTGCTCGTCGAGAACTTTCAGCGCCTGTTGAAGGCGTTCGCTCAGCATCTCTCCGCCGAGCCGGACTTCGACCTGCGAATCGTCGCCGGCCAACTGCGCGCGCACGTCTCGCAAATCATCGAGATTGACTTCACTGACGCGATGCGCCAGACCCTGCGCATTCCAGTCGCGCGTCAGTTCCAAATACCTGACGACCCGCTCTCGGTTCCCAGCGCGCGACGCGGGGCCGCCCGACTCGTCCCAGCCGCGCATAAAGAAGGCGGGCGTGTGGTCCGTCGACGATACCGCGTCGAGGTTGATGCCGTCGTCATCCACCCAGATGAGCCTGCCGGCGGAGTTGCGCACCACGGCGCGCGGCTCGCGTTCGGTGACACGCACGCGCAATCCGGACGGCAGGACGCGCGACACCACCACCGTCCGCACCCACGGTTGCTTTTTCAATTCGTCGCTCATCGCCACGAGGTCCGCCCGCCACACGCCGGTTGAAGCGACGGCGCGCCGCACAATCGCGCGCAGGTCATCTTTCGCGGCGCGGCGCGTGCCATCGATGTCAACGACCTGCGCCTGAAAGAGCGATGCCGCCGCCGCCGCACGGTAGCCGGCGAAGATCAACACGCCGATGCCAATCACGAGCAGACACTTCAGCGCGAACGGCACATAGGCGACTGCATCGCGCCATAACGGGCGGCGCCCGTCACCGCCGCGGCCCGCCGCGCCGTTCGGTGAGGCCGAGTTGCGCGTGCGTCTGGTGGTCGGGCGCTGCATCGTGTTGGCGTTGCCGCTACCGACGCGCACCCTGCCGACGGGGGAGTTGCCGCGACCCGAGCGCGGCGCGATGACCTGCTCTTTTAACATCTCGCCTCCCCGGCAAAAAAAGAATGAGCGACAAACGACGCGCGATGAAGCGCCGGATCGTCAACTCGCAACCTACTGTTCATCATTCGCCCCCTCGCCTGCGTCGCTTTCAATGAGCGAAGGCGCGGCGGCACCCCACAACTCGACTTCGTACTCCAACTCGATGCCGTGCTCACGCCGGAAACGATCCCGGATCTCTTCGGCGAGCGCGAGCGCGTCCGCTGCCTGCGCGCCCTCGCCCTCGGTGACGATGAAGTTGGCATGCACCGGCGAGACGACGGCGCCGCCGTGCTGCGCGCCCTTCATGCCCATCTCGTCAATCATCTTGCCGGTGCTTAGTCCACTGCCGGGCGGGTTCTTAAAAAAACACCCGGCGGAGCGTGCGCCGTGCGGCTGCGTCGCGAAACGCTTTTGCTTCGCCTCTTCCATCCGCGCCTTGATCTGATCTGGGTCGTCGTGTCTGAGGCGCAACGTCGCGCCGAGCAACAACTCGCCATCGCGGAAAGAGGTGTGACGATAATCCCAACGAACATCTGTGCCTGGCACTTCGGCGACGCGACCACCGCGCGCGACTCTCACCGTCTCGACCACTTGGCCAATCTCGTCGCCGTAAGCGCCTGCGTTCATCCACAGCGCGCCGCCGACGGTGCCGGGGATGCCGCCCAATCCTTCGATCCCCGACAGCCCGCGCCGCGCCGCGTCGACACATAACCGAGGCAGCGAATAGCCGGCGCTGACCGACACGCGCTCGCCGTCGAAACGCGCGACGCCCTTCACCTCTCTCATGCTCAGCAGAACGTAGTGATGATCCGCGTCATCTGCGAGCACGTTGCTGCCTGCGCCGAGCACGCGCCACGCGACGGCGTGTGCGTCGAGTTCGCCGGCAATCGACGCCGCCTGCTCTTCAGTCTCAGGCAGCAAGAGCCAGTCCACCGCGCCGCCGACACGCAAACTCGTCAACTCCGCGAACCGCCGCCCTTCTTCGGCACGCACGCCGAGGCGCGGCGCAATCTCTCTCACCGCCGCGTCGCGTGTGCTCACCACCGTCAGGATTTGCGTTTCACTCATAAAACCGGATGACCGATGTGGGATGTCAGATGTTAAGCAAATCGGGTTATTAAGTACCTAAGCAAAAGTTTTTCGGTCTCAAGATCAAACACAAATCCCGTCATGACTGGCTGTTACTTTTGCCTTCCTACTTAGCTGACATCTAACCTCTGTCCTTCAGCATTTCCACCAAGTCTTCGCCCGCGCGATAGACGTTGCCGGCGCCAAGCGTGATGACCATGTCGCCGGGGCGCGATTCTTCGAGCAGCAGCCCGGCTGCCCTTTCGACACCGCCCGCGTAGCGCACGTCCTTGTGCCCGTAACGCTTCACCGCGTCGATCAATGCTTCGGCGGTGACGCCTTCTATCGGGTCTTCGCTCGCCGCATAAATTTCCGTCACGAAGACCACATCGGCGTTATTGAACGAGCGCGCGAATTCATCCATCTGATCTTTTGTGCGCGAATAGCGATGCGGCTGAAAGAGCACGACCATGCGCTTACCCTTCGAGCCGATTTTGGCCGCCGCAAGGGTCGCACGAATCTCCGTCGGATGGTGGCCGTAGTCGTCGACGACGAGGACGCCCGCCTCTTCGCCTTTGACCTGAAAGCGCCGGTTGACGCCGGTGAACTCTTCAAGTCCTTTCGCAATCACGTCGAACGGCACTTCGAGTTCGAAGCAGATCGCGATTGCCGCGAGCGCGTTGTAGACATTGTGCAGGCCGGGCACGCGCAGATTGATGTTGCCGATCACTTCCGCGCCGCGCCGCACCGTGAAACGGGACCCGAACTCTTGATCGAAGCGGACTTCGTGCGCCGAAACGTCGGCCTGCGCGCTGAGGCCGTAGGTGATGCGGCGACGCGCCACTTCCGGGATCACTGCCTGCACGTGCGGATCATCGAGACACAAAACCGCCGCGCCGTAGAACGGCACCTTGTTGACGAACTGCGCGAAACATCTCTGCACGTCGGCCATATCGGTGTAGTAGTCCATGTGCTCGCGGTCGATGTTGGTGACGACGGCGAAGGTCGGCGCCATCATCAGAAACGACCGGTCGCTTTCGTCCGCCTCGACCACCATCAAATCGCTTTTGCCAAGGCGCGCGTTCGACCCCATCGCGCCGACCACACCGCCAACCACCACCGTCGGGTCCATCTGCGCGTGACCGAGCACGGTCGCAATCATTGAAGTCGTCGTCGTCTTGCCGTGCGAGCCGGCGACCGCGACCGTGTTCGGTTTCAGCCGCATCAACTCGGCCAGCATCTCGCCGCGCGCGATGACGGGAATCGAGCGCGAGCGCGCGTAGATGATCTCCGGGTTGTCATCGCGGACCGCCGTCGAGCGCACCACCACATGCGCCTCGCCGACGTTCTCGGCCCGGTGCCCTTCGGTGAACCCGGCGCCCAACTTCTGTAGTCTCTCCGTCACGCTCGAACGCTTCAGATCGGAACCGGAAACGCGGAAGCCCATGTTGACCAGCACCTCGGCGATGCCGGACATGCCGATGCCCCCGATGCCGACCAAATGAACGTGTTGAATGCGACGGAACATAATTTCGTTTGACGGACTACTTGTGCTTCCACCATTTCTTCCGACTGTTTCGCGTCCAATGCTCGTCATTCAGAATCCCCTCGATCATATTCACCGTCGCCTGCGCCGCGTCGCCGCGCGCGAGTTTGCGACTTGCCCGCTCCATCCGCGTGATGCGCTCCGGGTCAGAGACCAATGCGCCGATCTCTCTGGCGAGCCGCTCGCCGGTTAACTCCTCCTGCGGAATCATCACCGCCGCGCCCGCCTCCTGGAGCACCTCGGCGTTACGGCGCTGCTCGATCTGGCCGGGCAGCGGAATCATCAGCGCCGACTTACCAGCGGCCATCAACTCGAAACTGGTCGTCGCTCCGGCCCGCGAAACGATCAAGTCGGCGGCGGCGAAGGCGGCCACCATGTCGTCGATGTACTCTCGGACTTCGGCGCGCCTGTCCCAACCCGCCGCCCGGTAGCCGTCGCTCACCTTCGCGAAATCCAGTTTGCCGGTCTGGTGCGTGACGTAGAGCGCATCGCGGAGCGGGCCGAGGTGCGCGAGCGCCGCGACCATCGCTTCGTTGACCGCCCGCGCGCCCTGCGAGCCGCCGAAGAGCAGCAGCGAGAAACGCGCCGGGTCGCGCACCTTCATCGGGATGTCAAAGAACTCGCGGCGGACGGGGTTGCCGGTGACGACGGCCCGACCGCCGAAGTACGGCTTCGCCGCTTCAAAAGAGACCGCCGCTTTATCGACAAATCGCGCGAGCACGCGGTTCGTAAATCCCGGCACGGCGTTCGACTCCATCACTATCGTCGGGATGTGCAGCAACGCCGCTGTCAGCACCACCGGGCCTGACACGTAACCGCCGGCGCCGATCACGATGTCCGGACGAAACTCTCTGAGCAGGCGCCGCGCCGCCACGAAACTCTTCGGTAGCAGCCACAGCCCGCGCACGCGCTGGCGCCAATCCATGTTCACCAGCCCGGTGCTTTCAATGAGCGAAAGTTTGAAGCCCGCTTGCGGCACCAGCCGCGTCTCTAAGCCCCGCGCCGTCCCGACGAACTCGACAACCGACTGCGCGCCGCGGCGCATGATCTCTCTCGCGACCGCAATCCCCGGGTAAATGTGGCCGCCCGTGCCACCGGCGGCGATCAGCACGCGCATCATCCTGAATTTGCGATTTACGATTGGCGATTGGCGATTGGGAAACGTACCCACCTGTTATCTTCAAATCGCAAGTCAGAAATCGGCAATCGCAAATCCCCTCCGGCGTCCGCGTGCTGCGAGATGTTCAGCAACACGCCGACAGCGAACAGCGTCGGCACCAGCGCCGAGCCGCCGTACGAGATGAACGGCAACGGGATGCCCTTGGTCGGCACGAGCGCCAGCACGACGCTGATATTAAAGAGCGCCTGCGCGACGATGCCCGTCACGATTCCCAAACCGAGCAGCATGCCGAACCTGTCCGGCGCACGCATCGCCGCACGCATCCCACGCCATAGCAACAACCCGAACGCCCCGATGACCGTCAGCGCGCCGAGCAGCCCCAACTCTTCGCCCACTACCGCGAAGATAAAATCCGAATGCGCGAACGGCAGGAAGAACATTTTCTGCCGCCCGGCCGTAAAGCCCAACCCGTCGACGCCGCCCGACCCGACGGCGATCAGCGATTGCACAACCTGATAGCTCGCGCCCTGCGGGTCGGCCCACGGATCGAGGAATGTCACCATCCGCGCCAGACGGTACGGCACGAAGAGGAGCAATGCGGCGAGGCCGACGAGCGCCGGGGCCGCCGCCAGCGCAAGGTGTGACAACCGCGCGCCCGCCGCATAGAGCATCACGCCGCAGTCCACCGCCAGCATCAACGCCGTCCCCAAGTCAGGCTCGGCGACAACCAGCACGACCAGCAGCCCGGTCACCGACAGGCACGGCATGAACGTCTTCCCGAGCGAGCCTTCCTCGCCCGCGCGCCGTTCGAGAAACCACGCGAGGAAAAGTGTCAGCGCGAACTTCGTTAACTCCGAGGGCTGCATCCGCAGGCTCTTGAATTTGATCCACCGTTGCGCGCCGTTGATCGGTGAAAAGCCGAAGACCGCGAGGAGCAGCACGGCTGACAGTATGAGCAGGCCGTAGACAACGACCGGAGAGCGCAGCAAAGTGTAGTCGAGCCGCATCGCCGCGAGCATCGCGCCGAGGCCGAGCGCCGTCCACACGCTCTGCCGGATGACGTAGTGGTACTGGCTGCCGTTCTGGCTCGCGGCGCTCACCGCCGACGCGCTGTAGACCATCACCACTCCGAACAGTGAGAGCCCCACCGCCGCCGCGAACAACCACTCATCAACTTGTAGCTTTCGTGCCATAGTAATGCTTTCAGCTTTGGGGGCCGGGG
>JACDEG010000677.1 GCA_013816505.1 Pyrinomonadaceae bacterium
ATCTTATCCTGAGCCGCACCAATCGCCGCCCAAGACAGCATCAAGGTTACGAGCAGCACTATTGTTATAGTCCTATGTTTCATGGAATATCTTTCTGGTTGGTGAGCTATTGCTTCAGGTGGTCCGGATGATTCCAGAGAAGCTGGGAAGGGAGCGGTCTCAGGCTTGATTCGTGTTGCATCCTATCACGTAAAACGTGATGCACCTAATTTGGTAGTGGCAGATTAGGCAAGGCTTCGACCCTACCGGTTTCGCCCTCTGTTGAATGAGACGCGCCGCCTCCTAGAATGGACTGAGGGTGAAAAAGAGCGTACAAGGGCGGTGTGCGGGCGTGGGGAAGCGAAATGAAAACCTCCAATCTCTCAACTGTTGTCTACGGCGCGCTCTCGGTCGCGCTACTCGCCGTGCTACTGCTCCGGCCAAACATCTTCAACTATTGGCAGACAGGTGTGCTGTTCGCGGGGGTGGCGATCCTCGCGTTGCTGGCTTTCCGGAATGTGGGGCGGTGAAAGCTAGGACGCATGAATTTGCCCTGTGCTGAAACGGGTATGCTGCGGTGTGGATGTGGGCTAAAGCGAGCGAAGCGGGGCGGTGTGCGCGCGTGGCGGGCAACTCTCGGTGTGGTAGAATCTAGTTCCGTTAGTACAAACTTTTCCTCGCAAGGAATTAGCCGATGGTGGCCTGGTTCATTCAACAGGATCAACACCGCCGGCTTTTTTATGTAAACAGGCGGGCCAGAAGCCGACCCCCTTACCACGCTCCTCGAAGTAAAAGGACAACTTTAGACCCGCCTATTCTGCTACCGAAAGTAAATTTCTAAAGCGGCGTGCGTTCCGCCAAAGCAGAAGAGGCCAGCCCCGGCGCGGCCAGCCTCTGTCGGATTGTTTGACCGCACGTTTCCTTTACGAAAGCCTGTTACGGACGCGCCGCCCTGTCGGCGAACTGCACGGCTTCAATCGCGCGCAAGGCGGCGACGAGCGCCCTCGCTATGTCGTCAATTATTTCGAAGTCGAGCGGGCCTTCGCCGGCGATTTCAGAGAGTGCATAACGCACACCATCGCGCGCGCTCGAGGTGCGCCGCCGCTTCCGTCAGCATGAGCCGTACCTTTTATCCGCTCGCTTGGTTTTACTTGCCCGCAGGCTTCCTGAACATCGCGTCGTCAACCGACACATTCTGTTGCAATTCCTCAATGGTGAGTGTCATTGAGAAAGATTCAAAAGCGTACCTGACGGTAAACGGCAGCTTCAACCCGCCGACCTCCCGATAATCGTCGAGATGTACCTTGACGAACACGTTGCCGCGCTTAGGTGATTTGCGAACCATATCCCACCTGAGCAGGAGTCCAGTCTCCTTGTCGAATAACAACTTGTCAGAAGGTCCCTTCGCCGGCTTCGCCTCGACGATGGATACTTCCCGCCCCTGAAGCCTACCGCTGCCCTCCAGCTTTATGCTCTCGTACATCTCTTTGATCTTCCCAGCGCGGTAGAGGTCAGAGTCTCGCTCAAGGCCGGTGAACTCGTTCGGACCTTCTTCGTCCTTATTCGTGCCGAACGGCGTTTGGCTCCAACGGATGTCGCCGTCTCTCCCCTTCTTGATGACGCCTACGCGCGGAAAGGTAACGACCGTCAACGACTTGTCGGGGTCTTTAACCCACACCTCGAACGTTCCCGTTTCGGGGATGATGGACATGCGGAAGGTGCCACGCGCCCTGTAGTTCCTCAGCCGCTCGACGGCCTCTTCGCCGCCGACGGCCTGCGTATACCTCGCCAGTATCTGGTCAACCGGATTCGTCGGACTCGGTGTCGCGGCGACATCTGACGATGAGGCGTCTTTAGGGGAAGATACCGGACGTGTGCAGCAGGTGACGATGAACACGAGGCAGGCGACGCACGCGACCGACACATACCCGACGATGATTTTTATCGTGTACCTCATAGCCGTTTATAAATAGTGTGGCTGGCTCCTTCGTCTCATAGCTTCTTCACGTAAGCATCCAGATCATCACGCTTGATTAATCAACCTTTTCCAGTTTCGCACGCCTCCACACCGAGTACGGCGCGGTAGCATCTTGACTGTTAATCTCAAGACACACGAATCCAGCGGCTTCGAGGGCCGCATGGTGGCTGATCAACCTTCGCATCATTACCTCGCCGAAAGCCTGTCGTTCAACTATAGTTTTCCTCAATGAGTCGTGGTCGCGGCACGAAGTTTTCGCGCTCTTGGCGCTCAAGGCAGGCAGGATGCCTGGCGCTCAAGAGCGTCAACACGCTTTTTTGCTCTCTACATTTCATTTAGGCTTACTATATTAAGTGAAGCCGGTGCATAAATCGAAGTCTTTTTTTCTCAAGGATGTCGACGATTTCGTTGAAGCACGGGACGTGACTTCTTGATGACCATTTTCGCTGGAGATGCTACAGCCAAAATTGCCTGGAAATCGAACAGATGCTTCATTCTGATTTATGCACAGGCTTCAATTAATTCAGGACTTCCCGTTGCGCCCTTCGCTGAAATAGCGGTCAACGACGGCGGTCAGGTTCTGGATGCTTTCTTCCGTTTTCAGTTGTGAATCGACCAGCGCGGCGATCTTGTGCTCAAGCTCATCGAATCGGTTTAGTGTGGCAGTTGCCAGCCGGCCTACCACATCCGTAATCTGAGCGATGTGTTTGTCGATCTGGACGAAGCGTTCGCCTGCCTTCTGTTGATTGGCGGCGAACTGCGCCTGCTGTTCGAGAATGAAATCCATCTTCCGTTGTGCTTCGTCGTCAGTCATTTCCTTAGTCCTTTCTACGGCCTCTTTTTCCCCGGTGCGGGCGCGGCGTCGTCTTCCTCGCCCGTGGTCGCCGCGTTAGGTGTGATCGACAATGGGGCCGGCTCGCCGTTTTCGCCGGTGGCCTCGCGCCCCGTCTGCAATGTGATGTCGGCGACGCCCTGCTGGGCTTCTTCGTTGTCGGGATTGTGGCGCAGAGCGTTCTGATAATCGCGCTC
>JACDEG010000678.1 GCA_013816505.1 Pyrinomonadaceae bacterium
ATTCACCGAAGCTGAGCGCACCGTCATTATCGGCGACGGTGCTCCCTGGATCTGGAGCATCGCCCAGGAACTGTTCCCACGTGCCACCCAGATTGTGGATCGCTTCCATGTCAAGCAGCATCTGAGTGAATTATCCAAAGTCCTATATGGAGCCCAATCGGGGGACGCCAATGCCTGGGCCGAGCGCCGTCATGAGGAACTGGATTCCGGCCGATTCACTGATCTGCTCCGAGCCGTTCGCCGTCATGCAGATCGACACGACGAAGCTCGTCAATGCTTCCAATACCTGCACCGCAACCGCGACCGCATGCGCTATCCACAATTCGAAGCCGAAGGCCTCTGCACGTCCTCCGGTGTTGTGGAAGCCGGATGTAAACTCACCATCGGCACACGTCTCAAGCGCGCCGGGATGCACTGGACCGTCTCCGGCGCCAACGCTATCATCGCGCTGCGTTGCTCACGCCTCAGCGGGCGCTTTCAGGATTATTGGGAGCGCCGCACTGAAAAGTCAAAGGCCGCCTAAGTGTCGTCACTTTTCAGTCGTGCGCCCCTCTCGGACTTAAACTCAAAAATCTCAACATCATCCCTGAACTTTCAACGGTTCCTGTACGCTGAATATCTTGCCAGTTTCAGCAAAGATCTGATGACATAGGTACTAACTACTTCCTGGCGCAAAAGGCGTTTCTACCGGAAGACTTTGCAGGCGAGGGTGGGCGCTTGGTCAAGCGACACGCGAAAAGGCCCACCGGGATAACCGGTGGGCCTTGGAATAGTTGGTAGTCGGTCGTTAGACCACGGTGGGAATGATCGGTTTCGACTTGCGGGTAAGTACGCGACCGATATTGATGAGATTATCGGCGATGACGGCGAAGCCAACCCAGCGTTGCATGCCACGATCACCCTTGTCCCGGCAGCGGTTGAGCCCGTGACGGCGCTTCAGCACGCTGATACGTCCTTCACAGCCGGTCCTCCATTTCTGCCCTTTGCGGAACCAGGATTTCTTTTGTTCCCGTTTGCGTTCGGCGCTTTTGGTGCTGCGATTGGGAACGCTGACGCGCTTGACTCCCTTTTCGTGCGCCGCCTTTTCATTACTGGCCGAGTAGAAGCCGGCATCCCCGGCAACCAGGCGCGGGACGCGTCCCAGTCGCTCTTCGTGCGCTTCAATCGCCGGAATCAATAAAGCCGAGTCGCTGGGCCGCTTTTCATACACTTCATAAGCGGTGATGATCTGATTTTCCGCTTCCTGAATCTTCACCATCTTGCCGAACTCGGTGGGCTTGCTCGCCTTGCCCTTACGGATGATTTCGGTGCTCGGCTCGAAGATGCTGAGCAGCTTCTCGGGTACGTGGGTATCGCCCCCCAGGACTCGCGTACGGGCTTGCTCGATCACCTGCTTGACTCGCGGCGTCATCGTGTCCAACTCTTTGCGCAGGCCTTCAAGGGCGGCTTGTTTGAAAACGTCACAAGATGTTTTCACTCCCGCCTCGATCTCCCGCGAGAAGCGTTTCGCCTGTCCCACCACGCGCGAGGTCGCCGCCAGTAATTTTCGGTACCCCTGTTGCAACTTCTCTTTGCCGGTGCCGCCTTTGCTGCGCGCGGCCCGTCCAATTTCCAGAATTCGGTACTTCACGCTCCGGCTACGGTCCTGCAGTTTAGCCCCTGCGTCACCGGCGATGGCGCCGATCCGCTTCATCGCTCGCGTCAGAACGCGCACTCCATCGCCCAACAAACTGCTGTCGGTCGGATAGTGGATGTTGGTTTCCACCACCGTCGTATCGACGCGCATCTTGCGCCCCTCCACCACCTTCTTCTCTTGCGCAATTGCTACGACTCGTTTATGGATGTTCTCAATTACATCCGATCCCAGGGCAAGCGCCCACTTGTTCATGACGGTGTCGTCGGGAACCTTACCGCCGCCCACCCGGGTGAAGGAACGATAGACCAGGTTGGCACGTACCTCGCGCTCTACTACTTCGTAGCTCCAGTTGCGGATGTGCTTGAGCAAGAGTAATCGCAGAACGACTTCAGCTGGCGTGCCCAACCGGCCGCGGGTCCGGCTGTTGGGGCGGCGTTTGGCCAAGGCTTCGTACACGGTGGTCAGCAGTTGATCGTCATCCAGCACTTGATCGGCGGGCCGCATCCAGTCCTCCCACAAGTCGGTGACTTCCTCGGCAATGAGGCCTTCGGCAAAGCTGAGCTGGGCGCGGCGAGCTTCAATCACGGGGTGCGCTCCTGGTTCTCCGGACGGAGGAGTCGGGGCGCAGGAGGATGTGATTCAATTCGCAGATGGCTTCGATTGTTCCTTTCAGCTTCTGGTAGTTGCTCAGCCACTGACGCACCTGGGGCACTTGTTCGCTATGGAGGCTGAACTGCTGGGTGCGGCCGCCAGGATAGCTGATGGTCAGAACTGTTTGCGGATGTCCTTCCCCACGAGCGCACTTGGGGCAGCCGCTGGAGTGACGGGTAGTGCGTTCGATGAGGGAGCCACGCAGGACCTCGCCCGTGGAGGAAAGGCGTTGAAGGAGCCGCTCCCGAGCTTGGATGGCCTGCTTATGTGTCATCTGTATAGATGATACAATATCCGTTCAAGAAGTCAATATATTTCTTTATAAATATTTGGGAGCTGGGCAGTCACCCGCTTGCGGAGGGAACGGTTGTGCGGCGCTACAGTTCCCGCCCGAAGCTGCTGCTCAAAAGACGGAACTTAGGTTTGCATTTTTGCGCCAGGAAGTAGTTAGAGACCCGCCGCTCCTCGGGCGTAAGCGGGTTAAGCTTGCGCTTTTACCCGGTTTGGCACGGCTGATCGACCTCCGGGCTGTTATCATGTCCCTCGGCGGCGGAAGTTTCCAAGCCCGGTAGATCGAGCTTTCGGGTTCGGTTCGCCTCTCCGGGGTTACCCCGGGGGACAGCGTTACATCGCCATTTCCGTCGCGTGAGCCTCCCCTGCGATGACAAGCAGATCCGCTCACGCAGAGTGAGACTC